>JAFAQW010000171.1 GCA_019245995.1 Vulcanimicrobiota bacterium
CGAGATAGCGCGTCCTGATCGTCGGCATGCTCTTGTACGCGATCTCCTGGGGCTCTTTATAGGCGCCCTTGCACAACCGAACGCGGGCGCCGCGCGCGATGGCGCCGTCCACGTCGCCCGGCGTGCGCTTGAGATAGGCCTGCAGCACGGGGCCGACGTTCCGATCGATCTCAAATGCCCGCCAAACCGTCCGCAGCGTCGCTTCCAAGACGGGAGATCCTTCCATATCGACGCGCACGAAGGGGTCGGCGTTGGCGCCGGCCCTTTGCATCACGGCGAGCAAATTCTCAAGCGCGAGGTCTTCGTCGATCAACAGCCCCATCGCGGTCAGCTTCACGGAAACGTTGGAGTCGACGCCCGCGCTGCCGATTGCATCCAGCATCTCGAAGTACACGTCGCGCACTCTGCGCGCCGCGTCGCGTTCCCGGACGTCTTCGCCGAGAAAATCCAGCGTGGCACTCATTCCCCGCGCGTTGATCTGCCGGACAGCATCGACGGCCGATGCTACGGTCTCGCCCGCAACGAACCGGCGCGCCAAGAAATAAAAATTCTTTTGCAGCATTCGCGCGGCTAATGTACGACGCCGCGGCGCAAAATCCACGCGACGGCCAGCGCGACGGCGGCGAGCATCAGGAAGCCGTAGCATAGCGCGAGTGCTTGCCGGACGCCCGCCGCGGAGAGCGTGACGTAGAGCGCCACCGGCAGCGACGTCGGATGAAACGCGACGATGCTCGTGGCGCCGTACTCGCCGATTGCTCGTAGCCACGCAAAGGCAACTCCCGCGCCGATGCCCGTCGCGGCTCCCGGCAAGGCGACGCGCGTGAAGATGCGCCATTCGGGGATGCCGAGCGTTCGCGCGGCGTCGGCATAGATTGGATCGATCGCGCTAAACGCCGCGGTAGCGGCGATGACGACGAACGAGCCGGAGACGAAGAACTCGGCGAGCGAAACGCCCATCAGCGAATCCGCCACCAGCACGCCATGCCCGGCGAGCCACGCGCCGAGCGCCGAGTTCGGTCCGAGCGCATAAATCACCATCAGTCCGGAGGCCACCGGCGGAAACGCCAGCGGTAGCGCGAGCACAAAGAGCAGCGCGGCGCGAGCGCGAGGGTGCAGCCGGGAGAGATAGTAGCCCGCGGGCACTCCCAACAGCGTCGCGGCGAGCGTGGCGGAGGCCGACGCCGCGAGTGAAACGCGCAACGGCGCGGCGCCGGCGTGCGCGAGCGCCGACAACGCCTCGAGAGGCGACATCGCGGCGATCACGATCGCCACCGGACCGAGCATCGCGACCAGCAGCACGAGAAGCGCAACGGGAAAGATTGGCGCCGGCGAGGCCCTCATGCAGGAAGCTTCACCAAGCCGTCGCGCAAAGCGTGCCCATGAGCGCGGCGATCGTCAAGGTTTTTATCGTGGCCCTTGCGCTCGCGCTCGATGTCTTTGCCGTCGGGGTCGGCGTCGGCGTTCGGGGCCTCTCTGCGCGCAGCAAGATACGGATCGGACTTGCGTTCGCATGCGCCGAGGTGACGATGAACGTCGTGGGCGCCGGCCTCGGCTTGGCGGTGGGCGCGCTGGTCGGCAACGTTGCCGGTTACATCGGATTCGCCGCCTTGTTTGCCGTTGGAGCGTACATGATCCGGGAAAGCCGTACCGAGTTGGGCGCCGCGTCGCGGCTCGATCTGTCGCGTGGTCCGGGGCTGCTGATTGCGTCTCTGGCCATCAGCTTGGATTCGCTCGGAATCGGTTTTTCAATTCTCTACATCGGCGTCCCGATGCCCGTTTCGCTGGTCGTCATCGCGGTCACGAACGTCATTGCAACGTCGCTCGGCCTCGCGTTGGGCCGTTGGCTGGGCCGTTACGCCGAACGCAACGCCGCGTTCGTGGGTGGATTGCTCCTCGCCTTAACGGGAATCTGTTTCGCCGTCCTCAAGGCGCTGCGAATAGGATAAGGTAAGGACGCCGCATGCGCGTTGGCGAGGAGCTCTTGACGCTAGCCGGTACCGCCGACGGCGCAGTCTTGATCGTCGGAACCGGGCGCGACGCGGGCAAGACGACGACCTTGCACGCGATGTATCGTGCGGCAGTGCGCCGCGGCTTGCGCGTTGCGGTGGCGTCGGTCGGCCGGGATCGTGGATCCTCCGGCGCGGTCGCCAAGCCGCGCCTCGAACTCGCTGCGGGCACCGTTTTTGCGAGCGCGCGAGGCATGCTGCCGGCATCGCCGGCGTGCCGGATATTGCGCGTCACGGCGTTGCCCAGCCCGAACGGTTGCGTGCTCTTCGCCGCTGTCGCAACGGACGCGCCGTACGAAGTGACCGGACCGCCCACGGCGGCCGGCATGCGCGAGGCGATCGCGCAGTTGCGCGACTACAGCGACCTGGTTTTCATCGACGGTGCAGTGGATCGCGTGGCCGCGCTCGCCGGCACGAACGGTGGAGTCGTCGTCGCGGCCGGTGCCGCCGACGCCTCGACGGTAGAAGAAGCCGCCGTTGACGTCGGCGCCTTGGTCGCGCGGCTGCGCGTGCCGGCGTACGACCCGCGCGAGCCCAGCGTCACCGTCGACGGCGCACTGACCCCTGCGCGTGCGAGCGCGTTGATGTTGCAGCGTGAATCGCGGCAAGTCGTCGTGAACGATCCCACGCAGATCACGCTGCGCGGACGGGCCGCTATTGAGGCCTTCGATCGGCTGCGCATCAGGTGCCGACGCGCGCTGCGCGTCGTTGCCGCCACCGTCGCGCCAGTCGCTCCCAGCCGCCATTTCGAGCCCGTTGCGTTCGGCGCGGCCGTGGCGGATGCGACAGGACTCCCGACGTACGACGTCT
>JAFAQW010000200.1 GCA_019245995.1 Vulcanimicrobiota bacterium
GGTACACGCAATCGCGACGGCATACGCGGCCTTAACCATACGTCGGATAACCGATGGCCTCGCGGTCGCGCAGCATTTGCCGCGTCAGTTCGCCGGTGCTGCCGAAAAGCCGCTGCTCGCGGACGTAACGGAGCGCGCGGACCGCGAGTTCCCGGCCGTAGATCGTCTGCTCGAAGTCGCGCAGCCATGCCTCGACCGAGCGGCGCTGACTCCCGAACTGCGGGTTATCGCCGATCGATAGAAGCGCGAGATAGTCGCGCCCCTCGTAGCGCGCGACGGCCGAGTAAACGCCGTCCTTCGGCAGCAACTTTGCCGGCGGGCGCACGTTCGCCGTTGGAAAGCCAAGGCCGTGGCCGCGACCGGCGCCGATCTCGACCGTGCCGCGAATCTCATAGCCGGTCCCGCCCAAGAGCTCGTCCGCCGCTTCCAGCTCGCCCTGGCGAACGAGCGCGCGAATTCTGGTGCTCGAAATGCGCTCGCCGTTTTCCGTCACATGCTCGACGCTCACGATCCGCCGATCGCGCGCAGTGAGGTAGTCGCGCATCAGCGCGACGTCGCCCGAGCGTTCGTGTCCGAAGCGAAACGTCGATCCCACCACTACCGCCCGAACCGATAGCCGCTCGACGAGAATTCGTAGAAACTCTTCAGGAGGAAGCCGCGCGATCGCGTCATCGAAGCGCACCCAGAAGCACTCCTCGAAGCCGGCCGCGGCCAGCAGCGTCAATCTTTCCTCCGCAGTATTCAACAACTCGGGCGCGCTCGCAGGACGCAAATGCGTCGCGGGGTGATTTGAAAAGGTGAGCACACCGCTGCGCCATCCGGGGCGCCGCAGCCGTAAAGCCGCTCGCACGATCTCGCGATGGCCGCGGTGAAGGCCGTCGAAGAACCCGATCGCGACGACCAGCGGCCGGGGGCTGTTCCAGTCTAGCCCTTGATGAACGTTCACGAGAAAACTTTGCGTGGAGCAAGCAATGCGCCGCGGGCTTCCCCGATGCCGACGAGCGCGCGCGTCTCGTCGCGCACGAAGACATGCCGCGCGGTGGCGCCTTGCGGCAGCGGTACGATCCTCCCGGCGCGGAAATCGGACGATTCGCGCAACGTCAGCACGATCGTCGGCAGCGCGAGGACGTGTTCGGGCGCGACGAGTGCCCGGTGCGGATCGTGGGCGATTTCGTCGAGCGTCAGCGCCTCGCTGGCGACGAACTGCCCCGACGCTTCGCGCACCAGCGCCCCCATGTGCGCGGGCACGCCGATCGCCGCTCCTAAATCGCGACAGAGGCTTCGTACGTAGGTCCCCTCGCTGCACGCCAACCGCAGGCGCGCGATCGAGGGATGCTCGATTCCCAAGAGACGCAGGCCGTAGATGGTGATCGTACGGGGCTTGGGTTCGACGCATTGTCCCTCGCGCGCGAGGTCGTACAGACGGCGCCCGCGATGGTGCGCCGCCGAGTACATCGGCGGAGTTTGCGAGATGCGGCCGATGAAGCGCCCTAGTGCCCGCTCAAGCCGATGGGACCAATCCACCGGCACGGCGGCCGATTCCAGCGTCTCGCCGTGCGCGTCGTGCGTAGCGGTCGAGCGCCCGACGACGAGCGTGAACGCGTAACTCTTCCGCTGATCCGTCAACAGCGGGATCAATCGCGTCGCCTTACCCACGGCGACGGGAAGCACGCCGGATGCTTGCGGATCGAGCGTCCCCAGATGGCCGGCGCTCAGGCGCCGGTCGTCCGCATAAACGCAATAGATCCGGCGCACCCGCGCGAGGGCCTGCGCCGACGTTGGTCCGGCAGCTTTAAAGAGATTGACGAAGCCGATCAACCACTAGAGGCCTTCGGCAATCAACGCGCGCTCCACGCCTTCGAACGCTTCGGGCAACCTGCCGTCAAACGTGAGCCCCGAGGCGCGAAAGTGGCCGCCGCCTCCCAAACGCGCGGCCGCGGCCTGCACGTTTACCGCGCCGTTTGAGCGCAGCGACACGCGAATCTCGCCGTCAATCGCTTTGAAGAGCGCCGCGACATCCACGCCGTCCTGGCCGAGCAGAACGTTCACGACGTCCTCGGTGTCTTCACCATCGGCTCCCGTTTGCGCCAGCATCGCATCGTCCACGTATGAGTAACAGTAACGTCCGTCGTGCTCGAAAGCCATCGCGGCGATAATACGGCCCAAGAGCTTGGTGGCCGCGACGCGCTTGCGAAGAAACACTTCTTGCGTGATCTTTTCCTTGTCCGCGCCGAGACGCATGAGTTGGGCCGACAGCTCCAGCGCCTCCGGCGTCGTGTTGGAGTGCATGAAGCCGCCCGTGTCGGTCATGATCGTCGTCAAGATGCACGTGGCGATCGCGGCGTCGATCGGCGCTCCCAGCTCGCGCAGCAGGTGCACGACGACGCATCCCGTCGAGCACTCGTTCTCCAGCACGAAGTTCAGCTTGCCAAAGAGCGCGTTGCCGAGATGATGATCGATATCCAGCATATTCTCGCGCAGGACGGCCGGCAGCCGGTCACCGGCGCGACGCCAATCGCTCATATCGCAGAACACGTAGAGCGCGTCGTCGGGCAAATCAGCCGGCAGGCGCGCCGTGACGAGGTTCGACTCGGGCAAGAAACGCAAGTTGCGTGGAACCGCGTCCTGTTGAAAGTAGAGCACGCGTTTGCCGAAGCGCTTGAGCGCTATCCCGAGCGCGAAGCCGGCTCCCAACGTGTCTCCGTCCGGTTTCACGTGACTCACCATCACGAAACACCGGCGGCGTCGTAGTTCCTCGGCGACTTCCCGCGCGTTGGACGAACGCGGCCTGCTCTCGATCACTCGCCTTCCTCGAAGGGCGCCGGAACGGCCGCCTCACGCAGCATTTTTGCGAGCGCGATCGCCCGCTCGGTGGAACGGTCCTCGATAAACGTGAGTTCCGGCGTGTGCCGCAAGTCGATCTTGCGCCCGAGCTCCCCACGCAGAAAACCGCCGGCGTGGCGCAACGCATCGAGCGACTGACGCGCCTGATGCCGATCGCCAATGACCGAAACGAATACCTTGCACCGCCGCAGATCGTCGCTGACTTCCGCGCGCGTGACCGTCACGAACGCCAGGCGGGGATCCTGAAGCTCCGACGCGACGAGCGTTCCCAAAATGCGTTGAATCTCGTGATCGATCTTCGCCAATCGCTGCGGTTTCATAGCGCTCTCCGTACGTCCGCTCGTTACGCTCGTACCAATTCGGCTTCGACGCGCTCGAGCGCGTACGCTTCGACGATGTCGCCTTCTTTGAGATCTTGGTACTTGGCGATCTGGATGCCGCACTCGAAGCCCTCCGCGACTTCGCGAACGTCTTCCTTGAAGCGGCGCAGGCTTTCGATCTCGCCGTCGAACACCACCGTTCCGTCGCGCACGATCCGCGCCTTTGCGTTGCGCGTGATCTTGCCGCTCGTGATGTAGCAGCCGACGATCGTGCCAACGCGGCTGACCTTAAACACCTGGCGCACTTCGGCGCGTCCCAAGACGACCTCGCGCTCGACGGGCGAGAGCATTCCACGCATCGCCTTCTTGAGGTCGTCTTCGATCTCGTAAATCACCTGATAGAAGCGCAGGTCCACGCCTTCGTTCTCCGCCAGGCGCCGTGCCGTTTCGTCGGGCCGGATGTTGAAGCCGATGAGCACGCCGTTGGAAGCGCTGGCGAGGTTCACGTCGTTGGGCGAAATGGCGCCCACTCCGCCGTGGATCACCCGAATTTCCACGTCGTCGGTGGAGAGCGATTCCATCCGCGCCCGCAGGGCTTCGAGCGAGCCTTGACCGTCGGCTTTAATGATCAGATTGAGGACCTTCTTGCCCTCGGCCGGCATTGACATGAAGCTTTCCAACGAGACCTTTTGCGTGCCCGTCGCGGCCATGCGCACGTCGCGGCGCCGCGTCGCACGTTTCTCGGCCGTTTCTCGAGCGACGCGTTCGTCGCTCACGACCGTGAGCGTATCTCCGGCGGACGGTACGTCGCTCAGACCCATGATCTCGACCGGAATGGACGGGCCGGCCTTCTTCACTGGTTTCCCTTTATCGTCGATCAGCGCACGAACCTTACCAAACGTCCCGCCTGCTACGACGATGTCGCCCACGCGCAGCGTCCCATTTTGCACCAGCACGGTCGCGACCGCGCCGCGCCCGCGGTGCAGGGCGGATTCGATCACGACGCCGGCCCCGCGCCGATTCTTGTTCGCGCGTAATTCGCGAATGTCGGCCTCCAGCAACACCGTGTCGAGCAGCGTGTCGATACCGTCGCCGGTCCTGGCGGATACGGGCACCATTTCGACGGCGCCGCCCCAGTCGACCGGTTGCAGGCCTTCTTCGACCAACTGCTGCTTCACGCGATCGGGCTGCGCGTCCGGGCGATCCATCTTGTTGATCGCAACGACGATCGGAACGTTCGCCGCCTTCACGTGCGCGATCGCTTCTTTGGTCTGCGGCATCACGCCATCGTCGGCTGCAACGACCAAGATCGCGACGTCGGTGACTTTTGCCCCCCTCGCGCGCATCGCGGTAAACGCCTCGTGGCCCGGCGTGTCGACGAACGTGATCTTGCGATCGTTGCGCTCGACGGTGTACGCGCCGATCTTTTGGGTGATGCCGCCGGCTTCGCCGGCCGCGACGTTGGCCTGGCGGATTTTATCCAACAGCGACGTCT
>JAFAQW010000201.1 GCA_019245995.1 Vulcanimicrobiota bacterium
CGCGGCAGCTCGATCATGGTGCCGACGTGGTAATCGAGCGCGGCACCGCGATCCGCCAGCACGGCGTCGGCCACGCGCTTGACGGCATCGCGTGTGGTCTGCATCTCCTCTTTGGTGCCAACCCCCGGAATCATCACCTCGGGTCGCACATCGATACCCTTGGCCTTGAGCTCGCAGGCCGCCTCGAAGATGGCGCGGACCTGCATCTCGTAAATCTCCGGAAAGACGATGCCGAGCCGGCAGACGCGCAACCCCAACATCGGGTTCTGCTCGTGGAGCTGCTGCACGCGGCGCAGTAGCGCGTTGCGCGTCCGGTACTCCGTCGACTCGACGCCTTTCGTGAGCCGCAGTTCGGTCGTTTCGACCAGCAATTGTTCGAGCGACGGCAAGAATTCGTGCAACGGCGGATCGAGCAGTCGGATGGTGACCGGCAGGCTCTCCATCGCCGTAAGGATCCCGACGAAATCGTCGCGCTGAAACGGCAGAAGCGCCGCGAGCGCGTCGGCTCGCTCCTGCGGCGTATCGGCGAGAATCATCCGATGCACGCTCGGGAGCCGCTCGGGCTGCATGAACATGTGCTCCGTACGGCACAGACCGATGCCTTGCGCGCCGAGATCGCGCGCCTTCGCGGCGTCCTCCGGCGTGTCGGCGTTCGCCCACACTTCCATGCGCCGCAGCTCGTCGGCCCACGACAGAAACGTCGCGAGCCAGTCGGGAAGTTTGCTGGGCGGCCGAATCAACTGCAGCTCGCCGATCGCGACGTTGCCGGTGGTTCCGTCGATCGTGATCCAGTCGCCCTCCTGCAGCTCCTTGCCGTCGAAGCTGGCGCGCTTGTTGGGACGGTCGATGCGCAATACTTCGCAACCGGCGACGCACGGCTTGCCCATTCCGCGCGCGACGACCGCCGCGTGCGACGTCGCGCCGCCTTTCGCCGTCAGAACGCCCTCGGCAGCGATCATGCCGTGCACGTCGTCGGGCGTGGTCTCGGTGCGGACGAGGATCGTCTTCTCGCCCCGCTCCCTCCACGAAACCGCATCCTCGGCCGTAAAGACGATCTTGCCGGTCGCCGCGCCGGGCGACGCGTTGAGGCCTTTGCACACGACGCCGACGTCTTGCGACGGGTCGATGCGCGCGTGGAAGAGCTGATCGAGCGACTGCGCGTTGACCATGGAGACGGCGCGGCGCCGGTCGATCAAGCCTTCTTTCACGAGATCGAGCGCGATCTTCACGGCCGCTTGCGCCGTCCGCTTCGCGCTGCGTGTCTGCAGCATAAAGAGCTTCCCGCGCTCGACGGTGAATTCGAGGTCTTGCACGTCCCGGTAGTGGCGCTCGAGCCGCTGCGCGATCTCTTGAAACTGCGCGTACACGGCCGGTTGCCGATCCGCCAAGTCCGAAATCTTCTCCGGCGTGCGAATGCCCGCGACGACGTCCTCGCCCTGAGCGTTGCTGAGGTATTCGCCGAAGAGCGCCTTTTCGCCGGTGTTCGGATCGCGGGTAAAAGCGACGCCCGTACCCGAGTCGTCGCCCATGTTGCCGAAGACCATCTCCATGACCGTCACCGCGGTGCCCCAATCGTCGGGGATGCGGTTGAAGCGACGGTAGTCTACCGCGCGCTTGGAGTGCCAGGAGTCGAAGACGGCTTCGATCGCCGCTTTGAGCTGGCGACGAACGTCTTGGGGGAATTCCTGCCCCGTACGCTCTTGGACGATCGCCTTGAACCGCGCGACCAGTTCGCGCCACGCCGCGGCGTCGATCTCGGCATCGTTCCGTAAGCCGCGGGAGGTTCGCAGCTCTTCGATCAGCGATTCGAAATGCTCTTTGGCGATGCCCAAGACGACGTTGGAGAACATCATGATGAAGCGCCGATACGCGTCCCATGCGAAACGCTCGTTGCGCGTCAGCCGCGCCAGCCCCGCGACGGAACGATCGTTGAGGCCCAGATTGAGAATCGTATCCATCATTCCCGGCATCGAGACGCGGGCGCCGCTGCGAACCGACACGAGCAGCGGATTTTCATCCGATCCGAAGACCTTGCCGGTGCGCTGTTGCAGACGGCCCATCGCCTCGTCCACTTGGTGCTGCAACCCCGCCGGAAAGCTGCGCCCCTCGTCATAGAAGCGCAAGCACGCTTCCGTGGTAATCGTGAAGCCGGTGGGAACGGGCAACCCCGCGGACGACATCTCGGCGAGCCCCGCGCCCTTTCCGCCG
>JAFAQW010000202.1 GCA_019245995.1 Vulcanimicrobiota bacterium
GTGCTCGAAGCACAAACCATTGTGCGCGGCGTGCATCTTTCGGACGCCGTGCGCGAGTACACGTATCGCGTGATCGCAGCCACGCGCGCGCATCCGCGCCTGACGCTCGGCGCGTCGCCGCGCGCCGGGGTGCAACTGCTGACCGCGGCGCAGGCGGCCGCCGCGATCGACAGCCGCGACTTCGTAACGCCCGACGACGTGAAAGAGCTGGCGGATCTCGTGATCCCGCACCGACTGATCGTCGCGCCCGACGCCGAAATCGAAGGCGTCACGGCCGCCGACGTGGTGCGGGAAGTGTTGTCATCGGTCGCGGTCCCCCGCCCCGTGTCATCCTGAGCCTGTCGAAGGAGGACCGGCGATAACATCATGCGCTTGCCGCTGTGGTTCACGTCCCGCTTCCTCTGGGCGCTCGCGGCGATCGCCCTTTTGTTGGCATGCTCCCCGGGCGCGGCCATTTTCATCCCTATCGCAATCGCAATCGCTGCGGCATTGCTCATCGCCACGCTGGCGGACGCCTTGCTCGGCCCGCGGGCGGCGCAAATCGTCGTGTCGCGCGTGCCGCCGGACCACTTCGCGCTCGGCGTGGCGACCACGATCGCCTACGCCGCGGAAAACCATGCCTCGCAAGCGATCCGCATCGGCATCCTCGAGACGCCGGCGCGCACGCTGCGCTTCGATGCCGACGAAACGGCTTCGGATGTGCCGGCACGCAGCCGCGTGACGCTGGAGCGTCCCGTGGTGCCGATCGCGCGCGGCGCAGATGCGCTGGGCACGCTGTACGTCTGGCACGAAAACCGCATCGGCCTCTTGCGCCGCCGGGTCCGCATCCCGGCCGAAGAAAAGATTCGCGTCTATCCCGACCTGGCGGCCGTCGAGCGCTACGGCGCGCTGCACCTGCGCAACCGCGCGATCGAGGCGGGACTGCGCCGGATCAAACTGCGCGGCATCGGCACGGAGTTCGAGTCGCTGCGCGACTGGAGCGAGGGCGACGCATTCCGCGCCGTGGACTGGAAGGCGACGGCGCGGCGGGGCAAGTTGATGGTCGCGCAACACGAGGTGGAACGCAGCCAGAACATCATGCTGCTGCTCGACTGCGGCCGCCTGATGACGGCGCGCATCGGCGACCGTCGCAAGTTAGACTACGCCGTACAGGCCGCGCTGTCGCTCGCCACGATCGCCGGTCTCGCCAGCGATCGCGTGGGCCTCGTGGCGTTCGCTCGAAAGATCATCGCCGCCCAGGCGCCCCGCTCGACGCGCTCCTCGGTCGCGAAACTCACCGAGGCGCTCTACGATGTGGAACCGCGCTTTGAAGAAGCGAACTATCCGAGGGCCTTCGCGTACCTACGACACCATTTGCACAAGCGATCGATGATCGTGCTGCTCACCGACGTGATCGATCCGCTCTCTCAAGCCGCCGTGCTCGCCGAGGTCGCGCCCCTCGCGCGCCGCCACCTGCTGCTCTGCGTCTTCATGAATGACGCTGCGGTCAACGCGGCGCTCGCCGCGGAACCTCAAAGCGTCGCGCAAGCCGCGCGCTATAACGTCGCGGTCGCTTTGGCAAACGAGCGGCGCACCGCCAAAGCGTTGCTCGAACGCACCGGCGCGCTGGTGATCGACGTGCCGGCGAAGGAGCTGTCCACCGCGCTGATCGACCAGTACCTGCGCGCTAAGCGACGCGGTCTATTATAGCGTCACGTTGTGAACTTGAGCGCGGGAGCCACGCGCTGGAGAAATAGACCACGAGCGCGACGAGCGTGAGGAGGCCCACCGCGATGCGGACCTGCTCGGGCCACCGCCGCGGGGAAACGAATGCTTCGATGGTTCCCGCGACGATCAGCATGGACGCCACGCCGACGATGAGCGTCCCGGCCCGGCGGGCGTTCGCCATGAGCGCGTCGCGCCGGCGCAGCCGGGCGGGGAAGACGACGCCGGCCGCGATCAGCAGCCCAGCGCCGCCGGCGATTTGAATGGCGGTGAGCTCGATCACGCCGTGCGGTGCGATCGTGGCCCAAAAGTCGCGTCCGAAACCGGCGTTGGTAAACAGCGCCCCCGTACCGCCAAGCATGAGCCCGTTAAACCCGATGATGTAGAGTGTTAGCGCGCCCAGCGTAACGCATCCCGCAAAAGCGATGATCGCCACCTTTACGTTGTTGGTGATGATGGCGGCCGACATCAGCGGTGCCAAGGCCGGATTCATGGCAAAATTTGAGTCGTGCAGGCTTTTACGAATCTCTTCAGAGGCCATGTATTTCGGCAACAGCGCGTACGCATCGGCCGGATGATTGCGCACTAACACGAACGCCACGACCGCGCACGCGACGGTGAGCCCGGCGCAGAGGGCGATGTACGGCAGCGACCGGCGCACCTCGAGCGGGAACGTGCGTGCGTAAAATTCGCCGATGCGGGCGAGTCCGCTCTCCGGAGCGCGTGCGTACACGCGCGCGTGTGCTCGGGCGACGCTCCGGTTCAAATATTCGATCAGCGGCGGGCCATAGCCACGGCCCTGCGCATAGGCGAGATCGCTGGCGATGGCGCGGTAGAGCCGCCCAAGCTCGAGGATCTCGTCAGGCGGCAGTGCGCGCGACCCGCGGCGTTCGACGCGCCGCAGCAACGCGTCCAGGCGCTGCCACGTGGGCGAGCGACGCTCGACGAACATCGTTTCGTTCAATGTGGTAGAGTTAGGGAGCGTCAGGCGTCGAACCTACGCGCCGTGGACCGCACGATCGATGTTCGAACGCCGGAAAGCATCGCGTTTTCCTACGAGCTCGCGGGCCTGGGAAGCCGCTTTCTTGCGCTCGCCCTGGATCAACTGATCCAGATCGCGGTATTACTCGCGCTTTTCGCGGGTTTCGCGCTCGCGCTCTCGCACGTCCCGCCGCAGACGAGACTTCACATGTTGACTTCGAGTCGCGTCAACGTGGTGAAGAGTATCGCGTTGGCAATCGTCATCATCGTGGTGTTTATGGTGCTGTTCGGGTACTTCATCATCTTTGAAACGCTGAGCAACGGTCAAACGCCCGGCAAGAGAGTGCTGGGCATTCGTGTCGTGCGCGACGGCGGCTATCCACTCGATTTCGGAGCCTCGCTCGTTCGCAACCTGATTCGTGTGGGCGAAGCAATGGTAGGGTACTACGCGCTCTCGGCGATCAGCATGCTGTTGTCGCGGGAAAACAAGCGATTAGGCGATCTCGCGGCGGGCACGATCGTGGTTCGCGATGCGCGCTTGGCGACGCCGAATTTCGAGGCGCGGGCTGAGGAGCCGGTTTACTCGCCGACGGCCTACCTCAGCGGCGAAGAGCGCGCGCTGATCAAACGCTTCCTCGAGCGCCGGGACGGCCTGAGCCGCGAGCGCCGTGAGGCGCTGGCATGGCAACTGGCCTACCGCGTGCGTAACCGGCTGCCCGCGGACCTGGCACGACTCGACGACGAGTCGCTGCTGGAACGGCTCTGATAGGAACGCATCGGTGAAACCGATCTTGGCCTACCGCGGCGCCGTCTACCCGTGGCACTGCGATCAGATCGGCCACATGAACGTGATGTGGTACGTCGGTAAGTTCGATGAAGCAACCTGGAACTTGATGGCAGCGATCGGCATCACGCCGACGTACATCCGGGAAAGCAATCGCGGAATGGCGGGCGTTCAGCAGAACATCACGTATAAGCGGGAGGTCCTAGCGGGAGCGATACTGGAGATATGGTCGCATTTCGTTAGCGTGGGAGAGCGAAAGTGCGTATTCTTTCACGAGATGCGCGATGCAGAGACTAAGGAGGTCTCCGCGACGTGCGAATTGACCGCGGTGCACATCGATCGAATGACGCGCCGCTCCGTGCCGTTTCCGCCCCACGTGCGAACCCTAGCGAAGAAGGCCTTACTTTGTCATCCTGAGCCTGTCGAAGGAAATGTCATCCTGAGCCTGTCGAAGGAAATGTCATCCTGAGCCTGTCGAAGGATGACTTAGCCCCATTCTAAGGAAGGCGTCGAGCGCCACCAGGGCTTCGGGAAGGTTGGCGCGCCCGTATCCGACGCGCAAATGGGAGTCCCCCGCATCGAAAATCGTGCTAGGTAACAGTAGCACGCCGGCCTCGTCCACTGCGCGGCGGCAGAACGCTTCGCTGCTACCGCCAAGATAGCGGGGAAATGCCGTAGTTCCCGCGCGGGGCCTCGTCCAGTGGAACAGGTTGCTGCGCCGAGCAAAGAATTCGTCGAGCAGATCGAGATTAGCAGCAGTGATGCGCCGAACGCGCTGGGTGAGCTCGTCGCTATGACGTAAAGCGATCGTAGCAAGAAACTCGCTCGGCGCGGCGTTGCAGATCGTAAGATAGTCCTTGATCGTAGCGACTCGCTCGAGCAGCGCTGCGTCCTGCGTAGCGATCCAGCCGATGCGCAAGCCGGCGAGGCCGTAAGCCTTCGATAGGCCGCCGATCGAGACGCCACGTTCGTAGAGATCGCAGATCCCCGGCAGCTGCTCCGCCTCGCGTTCGGTGCCGCGGTAGATCTCATCCACGATGAGCCACAGCCCGCGTTTGCGGGCGACTTCGATGATTTGTTCCAGCTGCGCGCGGTCGAAAGAGAAGCCGGTAGGGTTGTTCGGTGTCGTGATGACGATGGCGCGAGTCTCCGGGCGGATCAGGCGCGGAAGTTCCTCGATGTCGGGCGCTCCAGCGCCATCGAGGTCCGATTTCCAGCGCGCGACGCCTACGCCGATGCTCTCCGCCACCGAATACTGCGACTGATAGGCGGGAAACTGTACGATGAGGTGATCGCCCGGACTCAGGAGGGCGTTGGTCAGCGCGAAGATCGGCTCTTGGCCACCGGCGTGGACGAGAATGCTCTCTTCGCCGGTGTCGCGATAGAGCGAGGCGATCGCACGGCGCAAGTCCGGCGCACCACGCGACTCGACGTAGCCCAGCGAGAGATTGATGAACGCCTCTTGTGCCCCTGGCTGGAGTGCGAGCAGCTCCTGCACGGAAAGGGGCTCAGGATCGCTCGAACAGAGCACGTAGCGCGTGCTGAATTCGTACCGTGCGAAAAATCGCTCAAGCGCGAACGGCTCAACACTTCGCACGCTGGCTATGATCATGCGGTTACCCTTTGAATCGCGTGCTGGCGTGCCACTCTAGGTACTCCGGCGCGGGGCGAAACTCGCTGGAAACGGTCTCCCGAATTTCCTGGCCATGCAAAGCGTAGTAGTCACGGCCATTTTCGAATTCGTCACGTATAGCCTTGCTCACTATGAACCGACGCTCCGGAGATACGGTAACGTAGCCGTCGTCGAACAGTTTGTGAATGTCTTTGCGCAGAAGCAAGCCGTTTTTCAGGGAATGTTCTTTTACCAAACTGTACGGCTTAATGTGGGCGGCGTCCAAGACCGGCCGTGTGCGTTCTCCCGTCACGGCGCAGCGCATCTGATACTGCTTTTCCAGTTCGATGCGGAAGGTCGCTTGTCCCAAGCGCGGGATCACGAGCACCGGCTGGCCCTGACCGCTCGGAATCACCGAAACGCCGATAGGTTTCTGTACTCTTGCAACTGCCGAGCGCAGATATGCGCCCTCTTCAGTCCGGGCGTCAATAGACGTTATTGGCCCGTACACTCTACCTACGGGTCCGTAGTTAATCGGTTCATCGAAGTATTGCGGCTGCGAAAGCACGGCACAACCGACGTCGCCCGCGTTCCGCTCCGGGACGCGCTTGATCTCGGCGATTTTGCGGACGAAGGAGGCATAATCGTCGAAGCCGTTCGCGGGACCAAAAGTGTCCCAGGCGACGCCTACCGGCATGTAACTAAATGTTGAGAAATAACCGCAACCCCAAATCTGCCCAGTTTCGCGGATGAGAAAGAGCCATGGCGTGCCCTTCGCCATGTTCAGCGATCGTACGCCGGGACGCCAGAAGTTAATTTCCTCGAGATCGGCGCGCTCTCGTAGAAACCGAAACCAATCCGGATCGGTCGACATCACGACGATTCGATAGAGAGCCTCAACTGCCAATAGTGGAAAATTTGCATAACGGCGGTTGGCTCCTTCGTACTACGCCATAGTTAAGCCGTGCGCGCGTCCTCCCACTGCACTATAGACCCTTCAGTTGCGCTCCCGCCCTACAATCCGACGCATCGTCTTTACGAATCTTCCAAGTACCGTGTAGCACCTAAAGCAAGCGCCACTGTTGTCGCACATTCGCGCGATCCACGGCGGCTGGAGCGACGATGCGAACTGGCTTTAGCCCATCGACGCTAATAGTGCAACCTTGCCAACCGGCACGTCGTGCAGTTTCGCGAAGCGGCCTGCGAGCCTGGATCCGATCTTCGGTAATCAGGCGACCAGGAAACGCGTCGACGAAAACGACTGTGGCAAATCTAGTGTCAAATTCCACTAGCACGTATTCCGGCATTAGACCGCTCCGTATCGCCTTAATCGTCGGTTGGTAAGCCGCGCCGGGAATGCGCTTCCCGAGTCGTCCGTTCTTGCCTTTAAGCTGGTATCGGCTTTCGCAGGAGACGCACCTAAAGTCCGCTACAGGAGTGTTGTCGGGCAACTGGTCTAGTTCATCTCGATCACAGTTCAGACAATAGAGGTTGAACGAGGCCCACGTTTCCAAAGCAACGCGTGTGCCTTGTGATGCACTGGCGAAATTCGTTGCTAGTGACATATCAATCAGCGGACTGAAGGCCGGCGTAGCGTCGAGGCGTTCATAGTGACCAGGAGTTATGAAGCGCAGCATGCCCTGGTCTCGCAGGATCTGCAAGCTTTGCCTAATCTTTGCCTCGATAAAACGATTTTCGGGAAACGCGTCCTCAAACCGTTTACGGTGCATGAAGACGTCAGAGAGGCGGAACGTCCTCGGCAAACTTGAGACGACGTCATGAGTTAGTTCCTTCCATGTGGCGGTCTTTTTCATATCGCTCCTCGCAAACGCCTTAGGCTGTCGCCCCGAAAAGGTTTTCTAAACAAAGTCACTTTAGCGTGACAAATGCCGGGACGATCAGCAGCGGAATGGCATCGATGAGCCAGTGCAGCACCACGCAGGCCGCGATATTTCGTCGCCAGAGGTAAATACCCGACAACAGCGCCGCAATCACGCCGACGCCGATTAGCCCGCTGTTGAATCCGTAACGCGGAATGTGCCCGAGGGTAAAGAGCACCGCGGCAATGACCGCGCCGATCCAGATATTGCCGGTCAGCAGTTTCAACCGCTCAATAGCGTAGCCGCGAAACAGCGTCTCCTCACAAATGCCGGCCGTCAACACCAATGCCAGGCGAAGTGCAAACGGCGTACCGTAGACTTGACCGAACACCGTGCCTCTCATGGGCGCGGCTGGGTGGTGTCGCCAGAGCACGAGGCAAGTTGACACTCCGATCAGGGCAAAGAATCCGATGAGGATCCAATCTCTGCGTCTCGGTCGAAGCCAGCCGACCGTCGAAAAGAACGCACGACCTTCCCAACGGACGACGATCGCATACAGAACGAGCAGCGACAGCCATTCGGCAACCAACACAATCGTGTCTTGGCGTACGTCGTGCAGGTTTTGCACCGGAATGAACAACGCCAGCACCAACGGCCAGCCCATGGCGAAGACGAGTCCAGCGACGACTGCCGATCGCTTACCCACGCGCTACTGCTGTATTACGCCAGGATCAACAAGGCGCGCAAGGTCTCATGCCGCCGTGTTGCCGTGCGGTTGCGCCATGACCTTTCCCGGCGCTCGGACCTTGTGACCGTACAATACCGTCTTATATGTGCGATTCCGGAGGGGCACCGCGGGGAGAACCGACGTAGGCGTGCAACTGCCGGCTCGTGGTAGACAGCCTTCAATTCGGCGTGGCGACGGCTGACCATCAGTGTGAAGCCTACGACGGCAGCGACGACATTCGCGACGTCT
>JAFAQW010000204.1 GCA_019245995.1 Vulcanimicrobiota bacterium
GACAAATGCAGCATCGGCCGGTGGTAAAAGGCCAGAGACGGCGTACCGCTGGGCGCCTGCACGGCCTCCGGAAAGAACGCCCCATCCTTGTCGTCGCCTTCGGGATTGCCTGTCCCGGAAAAATTGGCGAGCCCGATGCGCTGCCAGTCGTACGCATCCTTTGAGACGGCAAATGCAATGCGCGGGCCGTCGGGCCCCACGGCGGTGTACGCCATGACGTAGGCCTGGAGCGCCGGCATGTAGGTCACGCGCGGGTCTTCGCAGCCGTATCCGCTTCGGGGGCGCAGTTCGTACGGCGCGTGCGGCTCCAACGCGTAGTGAAGGCGCTCCACTTGGTACGATCGCCCGGCGCGCGTGGCGCGCACGATGCCGATGCGAGAGATATTTCCCTCGGCGACGCACCGCGGATAGAGCAACAGGTCCCCGCTTGGCGCGCGCGCCGCGGCGGGATTGAGAACGCCGCCCGCTTCGTTCGGATCGCCGTTTGGCTTCAGCACCACGCCGAGACGCGTCACTCGGACGGCGAGCGGCTCGTCGGCCGAGGTTGCTTTACGGTAAGAAGGTTGAAGCAATTGATTCGTTGCTGGGCGTCACCACTTCGACTCGAACGCCGCGCCGATAGACGCTATTTGGAACGATCCAGAGGGTGTAGGTGCGATATGGCGCCGACGGTTCACCGCCATCGGCGGGAGCCTCTTCAAATGCGACGACTCGGACGCGTTGTACGTTCGCGCGAATCGATTCCACAATTTGTTTATAGCCGGTGCGTTGATGCGGCCCCATCAACAGCACGACGCCGAACTCGCCCTCGAAGTGGACCGGTGCGTGGATTCCCAACTTGCTCAGGGCGACCGCATCGCGTACTATAAGGATTTGGTTCCCTCCAAGAACGGTGGTTGTGCCTGCCCGCAGCGTTCGTACGCGGATCTCGCGACATCCGATCAACACGATGATCAGCCCTACGGCGACTCCTGCCAGGGCCGGCCAGCGCTTCACGGCCGTCCGCTTCGCCTGGACCGACTCGCGGCCTCCCCGGCGCGGAAAATTTCTATCCCCATTTGTCGTTGCCCATGCGACCTCGCAGTAGTTACCCTAAAGAGCCAATGAGGTTGCTCCGGCGAACGGCGCTGGCCGCCGTCATCGCCGCTCTAATGACGCTCATGTTCGGCAGCTGGACGCGCATCAACGGTGCGGGGCTCACCTGTCCCGATTGGCCGCTGTGCCACGGACGTCTCGTGCCGTCGTTGGCGGACGGAACGCTCTGGGAGTGGGCGCACCGCCTGCTTGCGTTCACCGTCGCGCCGTTGCTGCTCGCGTTGATCGCGATCGCATGGACGCAACGCCGGCGGTCGGCATTCGTCACGCCGCTACTGGCGATCGTCGTCGCGTTCTTCGTCGTGCAAGTGTTCCTTGGAGCGGAAACGGTGCGCCTGGGTAATGCGCCGATTTCCGTCGCGCTGCACTGGTCCGCCGCGATGGCGCTGATTGCCGCGCTCTCCGCGATGGCCGCGTTTGCGAGCGCCGCCGAAGGCGAAGCGCGCGGGGTACAGGACGGCGCGAGCAGCAGCGTTCCGCTCTGGGTAATGGCGGCGACCGCGGCGCTCGCGTTTCTGACCATGTGCGTCGGCGCATACGTCAGCTCGAGCGGCGCCGGCCTCGCGTGCCTGTCGATTCCGAGCTGCGCCGGCAACGTCGTAGTCTACACGCCCGGACAAATCGTGCAGATGGTGCACCGCGCTGCCGCGGCCGTCACGTTAGTCGCCGCCGCAACGTCTATTGCGGTCGCGTGGGCGTATCCGTGCTCCCGCCGCCTTCGGTTCAGCGCCGGCACCGGCGCGGCGCTGGTCAGCGTGCAGATCGTACTCGGGTTGCTCAACGTCGCACTGCATCTTCCGACCCAGCTGCGCGAGGCTCACGCGATCAACGCGGCGCTCGCGTTTCTCGGGTTTTTCCTCGCAACGCTGTTTGCGGCGCTCGATTCCGCGCCGCTACGCATGCGACCCGCACCGGAAAGCCACGCGGGGCGATGACCCTGCTGCGCCGGGCGAACGACTACTACGAGCTCTCCAAGCCGCGGATCATCGTACTGCTGCTCATTACGACGGTCGCCGCGATGATCATGGCGGCGCACGGTCTGCCGCGGTCAACGCTCCTGGTGTGGACCGTGCTCGGCGGCGCGCTCGCCGCCGCATCGGCCGGCGCCTTCAACTGCGTTTGGGACGCCGACGTGGATGCAATGATGCGCCGCACCCGCTCGCGGCCGATCCCGATGGGACGGATTTCACGACGCGCTGCGACGGCGTTCGCCGCGATTGCTGCGGCGTTATCCTTCGCGATCTTCTGGTTTTTCGTCAATCCGCTCGCCGCCTGGCTTTCGCTCGCCGGCAACGCCTACTACGTGTTCGTCTACACGATGTGGCTCAAGCGAATCACGCCGCTGAACATCGTGGTCGGCGGCGCCGCCGGGTCCGTGCCGCCGCTCGTCGGATGGGCGGCGGTGACGCACGCGATCGGCGCGCCCGCGCTGGGGTTGTTCGCGCTGATCTTTCTGTGGACTCCGCCGCATTTTTGGTCGCTGGCCCTGATGACCGAGAACGACTACGGCGCGGCCAAGATCCCGATGCTGCCCAACGTCTGCGGAAAAGAAAGAACCCGACGCGAAATCTTCTATTACAGCTTGCTGCTCGTTCTCGCGTCGCTCGCGCTCTATCCGTTACACGTGATGGGTGTGCTCTATTTCGGCGCGGCCGCGGTGCTCGGCGGCATCTTCGTGCTCGACGCCGCTCGGACGTTGACGGATCGCACGAGCACGCTGCAGGCGCGCCGGCTTTTTCGCTTCTCACTCGTCTACCTCGCGCTGATCTGCGCGGCAATGGTGATCGACCGCATCATCGCATGAGCCGGCTGCTCTGGACGCTCGCGCTCGGCGTGTTCGCCGGCGCACTCGATCTCAGCGTGCTCGCCCCGGCGTTGCCCGCCCTCGGCCGTGAGCTGGGAGTGCAGACCGGCGATCTTGCGTGGGTCTTCACGCTCTATCTGCTCGTCACGGTCGTTTCGATCGTGCTTGCGGGAACGTTCGCCGACCGTTACGGACGGCGACCGGTGTATCTGACGTGCCTGGGCCTGTTTGCCGCCGGCAGCATGCTTGCGATAACGGCGCAAGAGTACTGGGTCTTTCTGCTCGCGCGCGCGGTTCAGGCGCTCGGAGCGGGTGGCGTGTTTCCCGTCGCCACCGCCGCGATCGGCGACGTCGTGCCCGCCGGCAAGCGGGGCGCGGCGCTCGGCATCGTTGCGGCGACGTGGGGACTTGCGGCGGTCATCGGACCCGCTTTCGGCGGCGTCGTCACGCACTTCGTGAGCTGGCGCTGGATCTTCGTCGTCAACTTGCCGCTCGCCGGCGCCGTCATGGTCTTGGCGGCTCGCACGATGCCGTCATTTGCGCCGCGTCGGCGAGAATCGCTCGACGTCGTCGGTTTGCTGCTGCTCTGCATCGGTTTGCTCGCGCTGATGGACGGCTTGATCTCGACGCGCTTTCTCATCAGCGCGCTCGGCGTGGCGATGCTGGTGCTGTTCGTGCTGTGGGAGCGCAACACGGCGTCGCCGGTCGTTCCCTTCCAGTTGATGAGCTCTCGACAACTGCTCGTCACGTACGCGCTGGAGATTCTGATCGGCGTGCTGGAAGGGTCGCTGTTTTTCATCCCGACGGTCTTGATCGGCGCGCAGAGCCTGTCGTACGCCGCGGCCGGTTTCATCGCCGCTTTGGGGGCGTTGACGTTCGTCATGGTCATTCCGCTCGCCGGGCGCGCCCTCGATCGGATCGGCAGCCGCGACGTTTTGCTCGTTGGAACGATTCTCACGGAAGTCGGCTTAGCAATATTCGCGCTAGGCTTCGGCTGGCTATGGCTCGTCGTGATCTCGATGATCGTCGCCGGCGCAGGTTTCGGCGCATTGCTCGGCGCGCCCACCCGTTACATCGTCACGCGCGAAAGTCCCGAGCGGTCGCGTGCCACCGCAGTCGGCCTGCTAAGCCAGGCGTTGATCGTCGGGCAGATCGTCGGGAGCTCCATCGCCGGCGCGTGCTTCGCGCTGGCGCACAGCGAGATCGAAGGGTATCGGCACGCCTACTTAGGCTTTTGTGCGGTGGCGTTCGTCGCGCTGCTGCTCGCGGCGGCGCTCAAGCCGTTGTCCGACGAGCGCCGCTCGCTCAAGGAAGAAGCGGCGGTCGCACTCTAGTCGAAATATCGGCCGATGGGAAGGGCCGCCGCTTCCGGTCTGGATTCGCAAAAACGCTTGCTCGCGCGGCGCGCCTGGACGGCGCAAGAGCGCAAGATCGTTTGGCGGGGACTGACGGGGAGATTTGCGCTGGCGATCGAGCCGCTGGTCGGGCTGCTGTTCATGGCGTTGCTCGCCTGGGGCATCGTCTATCGCGCCCACCACGTCGCCTCCGACGCAACACTGGCAAAAATCGCGTGGATCTTCGCGCTCGGGGCCATTGCCTTTGCCGGCTATTTCATCGCCGTGCTCGTGGCGCCGTTCATCGCGTACGTGCAGACGTTCGGGCCGATCTACGTGCTCGACGGATACGTCCGGTATCGGGAGCCGGATGCCGATTCTCAACCGAACGCCTGCGGCTACGTGGCCGCGCTCTTTCCCGATCGCAGCATCGCAGGCGAATGGGAATGGCTCGGCAAGCGCTCACTGCCGAACGTAACGATCCCGTCGTTGGTCGAATTCTCCCGCTACGGCGGCATTCACCGCATCGACGGCAAGGCCACCGGCGTGCTGCCCGATGACGACCTCCCGCTGCTCGCCATCGGCATCGCGACGCGTCACGGGCGCCGTGCCGATCTGTAGCTACTTCGGATAGCCGGCGTCCATCCAGCGCGCGAGCAGGTCCAGCTGTTCCTGCGACCAAAACGGGCCGCCCGGAGGCATCTTCGGTTCTTTTTTGCCGGTCAAGAAATCGAGCACCATCGTCGCGTTCTCCGGCTTTGACATAAAGCCGTAGTCGTCGAGGAACACGTTGAGCGGACGCATGTGCTCCACATCCAGGTCGCGGAAGAGCGGCCGAATGTCGGCCTCAAACGATGGCGACCGCTGCTCGTGCATGGAAGGTGTACCTCCATCAGACTCGTGGGAATACTGTTGGCAGCATACCCTGGGAGATCGTGCAATGCAAGGTAAGGCGACCGTCGCGCGTCATCCGCTCCACCCGATGCTCGTAGCGTTTCCGATTGGACTCTTCGGCGGGGTGCTGGTAAGCGACGTCATCTCGATTTGGGCCGATCGGCCGTTCTGGTCGCATATGGCTCTGTGGCTGATCGCCTTCGGCGTCATCGGCGCGTTGCTCGCCGCAGTTTTCGGGTTTACCGATTACTTCAGCGCGCCGATGTCGTCGGACGCGAAGCGAGCCGCGACCACGCACATGATCGTGAACCTCATCGTCGTCGCGTTGTATGTTGCCGCGTTCTTCGTACGCTACGGCGACGTGACGTCGGTAGTGGGCTACGTGCTCACGTACCTCGGCCTGGCGCTCCTCGTCGTATCCGGCTGGTACGGCGGACACCTGGTGTACATCGATTTGATCGGCACGACGTCGCAACCACCGAGTAGCTCCGGGTAGGGAGTAGCTTCGTCATCCTTCGACAGGGTCAGGATGACACTGGGAGACAGGCTGACAGTGGGAGTTAGGGAGCCGAGTTGTTGAGCGGGACGCGCACGGTCGTCATCGCGGGCCAGTGGTGGCCGTAGCCCGAGAGCAGACAGACGGCTCCGCCGATCGCGAAGATCATCAGCAGTCCGATGGCCGCAATGCGATAGAGGCCGCCCGGGATGCCGCGAGTTTCGGGAATCTTGCCAAAATCGAGATACTCGTCGTCGCGAACGATCATGCGTTACGCTCCTTTCGGCGGGGAGAAGCCGATGACGTTGAGTCCCGCCAGGAGCGCGAGGACGGCTCCGAGCCCGAGCAAGAGCAGCATCAGCTTGAACACCTGATTCTCGGTGCCTTCGGCGCGCCAATCTTTATAGAGCGCGTAGAACGCGACGGCCGCGACGACAATGCCGGCGATCACCGCTCCCAACCGTTCGATCACCGCTGCGTGCACGCTTCGCTCCTCATATGAGATAGAAGATCGAGAAAAGCACGACCCAAATCACGTCAACGAAGTGCCAGTAGAGCGTGCCCGCCGTGATCCCGAAGTACTTGCCGCGCGTGTAGACGCCCGCCGAAGACTGCAACACCAGCACGGTGAGGTAGCAAACTCCGAAGAATACGTGCATACCGTGCATGCCGGTGAGCGT
>JAFAQW010000141.1 GCA_019245995.1 Vulcanimicrobiota bacterium
CCGCGGCAGCTCTCGCTGGACTATTGGCTGCCGCTGATGCGTCGGTTCAAGGAGGCGTTGCCGCACGTGCAGCTCTCCCTTTTTACGGCGGCGGAGATCGAGTACATGGCGAAGCGCCATCGGCTATCGTTTCCCGCGATTGTCGCATCGCTGAAGGAGGCGGGGCTCGATAACGTCAACGGCGGCGCGGCGGAAATCTTCGCCGACGACACGCGGGCGAAGATCTGTCCGAACAAAGTTTCCGCGTCGGATTGGCTCGCGATCCACGAAGAGCTGCACCGCCAGGGGATTGCGAGCAACGCGACGATGCTCTACGGCCACATCGAGTCGGTCGAGGACCGCGTCGATCACCTCATCCGTTTGCGCCAATCGCAGGATCGCTCGCCGGGCTTCAACGCGTTCATTCCCCTGGCGTTTCATCCGGACGGCAATGAGCTCTCGTACTGCGGCTGGACGAGCGGATTGGACGATCTGCGCACGTTCGCCGTCGCGCGCCTGATGTTGAACAACTTCGATCACATCAAGGCCTACTGGATGATTCAAGGCCTGAAGATCTGTCAAGCCGCGCTGCATTTTGGCGCCGACGACATTGACGGCACGCACGGCAGCACGGACGAAGAGATGATCTACCATTCGGCCGGCACGCGTTCGGGACAGTATGTGGACGACCGCGAATTCCGCCGCATGATCGAAGAGGCCGGTTACGTTCCCGTGCGCCGCAACTCGACGTACGACGAGTTCGCGTTGGACTGGACGCCCGGTGCGCCTTCCTCCAACGGCCACACCGAGCATCTCCTCCCGGTGTCATCCTGAGCAGCTTGCCCTGAGCTTGTCGAAGGGAAGGATGAGCGTGCGATGATGCTTCGTTGCGGTCGCATCAAGTATACGAACGATCTCCCGGTGTATGCGGCGTTCGATGCGGGAGCAATTGAATATCCCGGAACGCTGCATGCGGACGTGCCGGCGCGCCTCAATCAGATGCTCCTGGCTGGGGAGCTCGACATGAGCCCTATCAGCGCGTTCACGTGGGCGGAGAACTGGCGGGATCTGGTTTTGCTGCCCGACCTTTGCATCGGCGCACGCGACGACGTGGTGTCGGTCGTGCTCGTTTCTCCAAACGCGCCGGCATCGCTCGAGGGCGCCCGAGTATATGTGAGCGACGAATCTGCGAGCGGAAGAGCGCTGCTGCGCATCATTCTGGAACGCCGCTATGGCCGGCGCCCAGTCTACGTTGACGAGCCGCGTCCGTACGAACGCGCGGAAGCAGGGCATCCGACGCTGCTCATCGGCGATGCGGCGATCGACGCGCACGAGCGCTTCCCGGCGGAGACGGTGTACGATCTCGGCCGCCTCTGGCACGAATGGAGCGGAAGGCAAACGGTTTTTGCCGTGTGGGCGGCGCGCCGCGACGCTTACGAGCGTTCTCCGCTGGCAGTTCGCGCGTGCATGCATGCGCTGACCGACGCGTACACCTGGTCGCGCGCGCACGGCGAAGACGTCGTGGCACTGGCGCAGCGCGCGATCCCGCGGCCCGCGGGTTTTTACGAGCGTTACTACGGTAAGTTGAACTTCATGTTCCACGTCGCCGCGCAAGACGGCTTGGCGGCGTACTGCCGGGAACTGATGCAGATCGGCGCGATCGCGCAGGTGCCCCCGGCGTTGGAAAAGGCCAGCGATGTCCTCGTTAGTTAGTCTGCTGGACCGCGCGGCATCCGGGGGCCGCCTTTCGTTCGACGAGGGGCTGCGCCTCTACAACGAAGCCGACATCCACGAACTGGGCGCGGCTGCACACGAGCGCCGTTTGCAGATGCATTCGCCCGACGTGGTGACGTACGTCATCGATACGACGATCAACTACACCAACGTCTGCAACGTGCACTGTAGCTTTTGCGCGTTTTTCCGGCCCGAACATCATAAAGAAGGCTACACGATGTCGCACGAGCTGGTGCTCGAGCGCGTGAAGTACGCGGTGGACCAAGGGGCGACGCAAATCATGATTCAAGGGGGCGTGAATCCGGATCTGCGCATCGACTGGTTCGAACGGCTCTTCGAACGCGTGCGGGCGCAGTACCCGCAGGCGGACATTCATTCGCTGTCCGTTTCCGAGATCGTCGGCCTTGCGAATATCGAGGGGATTACGACCCGCGACGTCTTGGCGCGCCTCAAGGCGGCCGGGATGAAATCGCTGCCCGGTGCGGGCGCTGAGATCTTGGTCGAGCGCGTGCGCAAACGCATCTCGGCGCGGAAGGTGCAGCCGCAGCAGTGGCTCGGCGTTATGCGCGAGGCGCAGCTGCTGGGCATGCCGACGACTGCGACGATGATGTTCGGCTCGATCGAAACGGCGGCGGAGCGCATCGAGCACCTTGACGTGCTGCGCGAGTTGCAGGATGAGACCGGCGGCTTCACCGCGTTTATTCCGTGGTACTACGTGCCGCACAAGACGCCGCTCCGCGGCAGGGAGGCCACGGGGCTGGAGTATCTGCGAGTGCTCGCCATCTCTCGCCTCTACCTCGACAATTTTGCCCACCTGCAGGCCTCGTGGCTGACGCCCGGCCTCAAACTGGGCCAGCTCGCGCTGTTTTACGGCTGCGATGACATGGGCGGCACGATTATCGAAGAGCAAGTCGTGCACGACGCGGGCAGCACGAACGAAGCGACGCGGCGCGACATCGAAAACGCGATCATCGGCGCAGGCTTCACGCCCGTCATCCGCGACACGTACTGGAACCCTCGCCCCGAAATGGCCCTCGCGATGTCATCCTGACCCCCGACTCGGCGCAAAGCACCTCGCTCAGGACTGCGTTCGCGCAGGCGGAAAGCAATCACCGACAGGGAGCACTCTCCCTGTGTCATCCTGAGCCTGTCGAAGGATGGCATCGCGGGAACGCGTCGTCGCGGTTTTCGTCGGCAAAGCGCTGCGCATAGTTTTGGGCGAGCTCGGATATGCGCGGCCAGTCATTTTCGATCAACGCCAGCTTTTTCGCGCGCGTCCAGCCTTTGAGTTGCTTCTCCCATGCAATCGCGTCGTCAACATTGCAAAAATTGGACGAGTGTACTAACGTCACAGGCCTGCGAGTGAAAGTATAGCAACGGCGATCCAAGCCCAAACTGTGCTGAGCGAGTCGACGCTCCATGTTGTTCGTGATGCCCACGTAGAATGAACCGTCCGCGCACGAAAGCATGTACACAAAGTATGTTTTCATCGCTGCTATCCTGCGCGCTTGCGGCGCCGTGTAAAGGCCACGGGAGGTTTGTGGTTTGGTCATCCTTCGACAGGCTCAGGATGACAAGGGGTCAGGATGACGAGGGGCGGTTATGATGCGGCGGAAATTGTGGCCGCGCCTAACACCTCGTCGGTGCTCGAGTCCAGCAATGCGACGAGCTGGCCAGGCGTGACCGCCCGTTGCGGACGTTCGAACACGACGCGCAACGCGCCGTCCGAGTGAAGCGACGCGAGCGCCGCCGACGGCGTCGCGCGATAGCGAATCATGGCGCGCACGGCGACGGCGCCGTCGCCAAAGCGTTCCGGCCGGATGAGATTGACCTGGTTCGCGACCAACTCGCGCGACAAGAGCTCCTCTTCGCGTCCGATCACGATTGTGTTCGTCGCCGCGTCGATGCGCGTAACGTAGCGCGGCCCCTGACTGCTCGCCGGCAGCTTCGCGCGCTGCCCGACGGTGTATCCCGCGATGCCGCCATGTTCGCCAACCACCGTCCCTTCGGCGGACCGGACAACGCCCGCCGCATTGAGCGACGGCCGCAGTTTTGCGATGACCGAACGATAGTCGCCGCCTTCGACGAAGCAGACGTCTTGCGATTCGCTCTTGTCGTGCACCGGCAGGCCGAGCCGGCGCGCGTGCGCGCGCGTCGTGGCCTTATCGAGTTCCCCCAGCGGGAGCAGCAATCGCTCCAGTTGCGACGGATGCAGTTGAGCCAGCGCGTACGACTGATCCTTGGCGTGGACGTTGCGGAAGAGGTGGACGCCGTCGTCGCGGCGCTCGATCCGGGCGTAGTGGCCGGTGGCGACGTAGCGCGCGCCGAGGCGCTCGGCGTACTGCGCGAGCGTTCCCAGCTTCACGAAGTTGTTACACGCCACGCACGGATTGGGCGTGCGTCCCGCGGCATAGTCGTCGACGAATCGCTCGATTACGTTGCGGCGAAACGCTTCTTCGAAGTCCAAAACATAGTGCGGAATGCCGAGCGTCGCGGCGCTGCGCCGCGCGTCGTCGAAGTCGTTGCTGCCGCAGCAACTCTTCGCGTGCGGCGGACGCGACGGCGAATACATCTTCATCGTGATGCCGATCACGTCGTAACCGCTTTCCGCCAACAGACCCGCAGCAACGGCGGAATCGACTCCGCCGCTCATTGCTGCAATTACGCGCTCCTTGCTCATATGAGGCAGTAACAGGATAACATTTCAACGGGGCTAACTCCAAGCCTAA
>JAFAQW010000270.1 GCA_019245995.1 Vulcanimicrobiota bacterium
GCGGTGCGCGCGAAACTCGACGAGCCGGCTCAGCCCGACGTGACGCCGGTAAAGATCGTGCAGGCGGGACTCTTCGAGTGAACCGCGACCCCTTGGCCGTTTGGCTCGCCGACGTCGTCCGCACCGCGGGATACGCCGGCGCCGACGAGTTCGTGCGCGAGCACGATCTGCGCCCCTACCGCTTGCGCCAACTCTACCATGCAGCCGTCAAAGAATTTCAGGACGATCCGTCCGCGGTCAGCACGCTTCCCAAGGCGTTGCGCGCAACACTGGCGCGGCGCGGCCTTCGGCTTTCATCGGTGGAGCCCGTGGCGCTGCAACGATCCGGCGACGGACAAACGACTAAGGGTCTCTTTCGCCTCCATGACGGCAACGCGATCGAGTCGGTATTGATGGAACACCTCGGCAACCGCACGACCGTCTGCATCTCGTCGCAGGCGGGTTGCGCTTTCGCGTGCCAGTTTTGCGCCACGGGCCAGGGCGGCTTCAGTCGCAATCTGCGCGGCGTCGAGATCTTCGATCAGGCGCGCTTCTTCGCGGCGCAGCTCGCGCAGCGGGGGAGGCGCGTGACCAACGTGGTCTTCATGGGCATGGGTGAGCCCTTCCACAACTACGAGGCGGTTATGGGCGCGGTAGCACTGCTCAACGATCCACACGGCTTTGGTTTAGGGCACCGGCACATCACGATCTCGACCGTCGGGCTCGTCGACAACATCGACGCCTTTACGCGAGAAGCGGTTCAAGTGAATCTCGCGATCTCGCTCCACGCGCCGACGGACGAGCTCCGTTCGCGGCTGATGCCGGTGAATCGCCGCTATCCCTTGCAGGCACTCATGCAAGCCTGCGAGCGCTACGTCAAAGCGACGCGGCGAAAAATCTTCTTCGAATACGTCATGCTGGCCGGCGTCAACGACGACGATTCGTGCGCCAAAGCGCTCGCGAAACTGATGCGCGGGCCGCTGTATCACATCAACCTGATCCCGTATAACGCCACGCCCGACGGGCCGTTCGCCGCCACGCCCGATGCGCGAATCTGGAAGTTCGCCGCGATTCTCGACGAGGCTGGAGTGCCGGTGACCGTGAGGCAGAACATGGGCCGCGACATCACGGCGGCCTGCGGGCAGTTACAAGCCGAAACACAGCCAAAAACACACCGCGTAGCGAGTGCGGCACACTAGGCGGCGTATAAACGCCGCGGATTGCATCAAGAAAAACAAGGCGCCGCATTGCTGCGGCGCCTTGCGCGTTTCGATGCGTCGACGGCCCGATACGTTGCCGACGATAGCACATTTCAACTGACTTCGCAACGGTGATTCTGTTGCGGCTGGAGCGCCCGGGAATCGAACCCGGTGCCGAACGGTGTATCGAGCCGTCGGTCAACGCCATCGAAGCGCCCCAGCGCCTCTCCATCCCGTCATTTGCCTTCTTCGGCAATAGGTCATTAGTTCAAAGGGCGGCCGCCCGAAAATGATAGCAATGCGTCGTTCGAAGGATTGTGGGAGTCGAGACACGCAGCGATTCGTCCTATGCTCGATGTAGTCTTAAAGAGATTCGACGCGCCCGACGAAGTGCTGGAGTTTGAAAAAGGCCGGTTCGAACTCGTGCGACTGGGTGGCGTAACGATCGGGCGGGCGACCTACCAGCCGGGATGGCGTTGGTCCGAACACGTCGGAAGGGCCATGAAGAAATCGTCGTGCGAGGTCGAGCACGTCGGCATGGTCGTGTCCGGATGCGCGACCGCGGCGTTGGACGAAGGGCGCGTGATCGAGATGCGCGCCGGCGATGTTTTTTATGTGCCGCCGGGCCATGACAGCTGGGTCGTCGGCGACGAACCGTACGTGTCGTTGCATTTCCTCGGCTCCGAAAGCTACGCGCGCAAAGGCTAGCGCAGTGGCGACCTGGAGCGACGTTCGCCGGATTGCGCTGGCCTTGCCCGGAACCTCGGAGATCGAAAGCCACGGGCGGCCGGCGTGGACGGTGAACAAGAAGTTTTTCGTCTGGGATCGGCCTCTGCGCAGATCGGATTTGGCTGCATTGCGCGACGAAGCTCCGGACGGTCCGATCCTCGGGGTCTACACCGGCGACCTCGAGCTAAAGGACGTTCTCCTTGCCAGCGATCCGGATGCGTTCTTCACCACGCCGCACTTCGACGGCTACCCTGCCGCGTTGTTGCAGCTAAAGAAGATTACCGCCAAAAAACTAAAGGAGATCGTGGTCGAGGCGTGGCTCGCGCGGGCGCCCAAAAGGTCTGCGGAGCAATACCTCGCGGGGGCCGCACGCGCCCGGAAGAATCGATAGCGGGGTTTGGGCGCGGCGCGATATAAAGTACGCGCTGATGGAGACTGCCGCGTCGGCGGAACGCGCGAGCATGGAAGAGATCACGGCGCTTGCCAAGCGCCGTGGGTTTATCTTCCAGTCGAGCGAGATCTACGGAGGAATCAACGGCTTCTGGGATTACGGTCCGCTCGGCGCCGTTTTGAAGGCCAACGTCAAGCGCGCGTGGTGGCACGATACGGTGGAACTGCGCGACGACGTCGTCGCGTTCGATTCGTCGATCATCATGCATCCCATGGTGTGGAAAGCGTCCGGACACGTCGACGCCTTCGCCGACGTTATGGTGGATTGCAAAGTGTGCAAACACCGCTTTCGCCTCGATCACATCGAGGATCGCTCGAAGTGTCCGGACTGCGGCAGCGCCGGCTCATTCACGGAACCCCGAAAGTTCAACCTGATGATGCGCACGTCGGTCGGGCCGATGGAAGACTCCTCGTCGCAAGCCTACCTGCGTCCCGAAACGGCTCAGGGCATCTTCGTCAACTTCAAGAACATTTATCAGACCGCTCGGAAGCGTCCGCCCTTCGGCGTCGCGCAGATCGGTAAGTCCTTTCGCAACGAAATCACTCCCGGAAACTTTACGTTCCGCGTGCGCGAGTTCGAACAAGCCGAGCTCGAATATTTCGTGCCGGACGACGGCAAGGATTTGGAGTGTTTTTCGCAATGGGTGGAACGCCGCAAGGCCTGGTATGCCGGCTACGGCATCGCGCCGGACCGGCTGCGCTTCTATGAGTTGACGCCGCAGGAGCGCCCGCACTACGCGCGCGCCGGCGTGGACGTGGAGTACCTCTTTCCGTGGGGATGGGGCGAACTGGAGTCGATCGCGCATCGCGGGACGTACGATCTGGAAGCGCACATGAAACTGTCCGGCAAGGACTTGCGCTTTTTCGATGAGGCGACGAAGTCGCACTACACGCCGCTGCTGATCGAAAGCTCCGCGGGCATCGACCGCACGATCCTGACGTTCTTGGTCGACGCTTGCGAGCGGGAGCGCAGCGTCGATCCCAACGGCAAGCAGACGGAACGGACGGTGTTGCATTTCCATCCCCAGATCGCGCCGGTCCAGATCGCCGTCTTTTCCCTTGCCCGCAACAAGCCCGAGCTGGTGGAACGTTCTCGCGCGATCGAAACGGCGTTGCGGCCGCTCTTTCGCACGAGCTACGACGACGGCAACATCGGTCAGCTGTATCGGCGACAAGACGAAATCGGGACGCCGTTCTGCGTGACGGTCGACTACGAAACGATGGCGGACGGCAGCGTGACGGTACGCGACCGCGACTCGATGCGCCAAGAACGCGTGCAGGCCGGCGCTCTCGCGTCGTACTTTGGAGAACGGCTGTAGATGGTGCAAGTCGCTACGAGGTACGTGTACTTCTTCGACGAGGCGCAGGCGGCGTTGCCCGCCGGCTCGTCC
>JAFAQW010000031.1 GCA_019245995.1 Vulcanimicrobiota bacterium
CGACGGGTTACCGAGGATTTCAACGCGGGAACGATCTCAGGCATCACGCTCGTCGCGTCAAAGATGCTCTCGATGATGTCGCAGAAGCCGGAAGTGCGGAAGCTGGTGCCGATTCCTTCGTCCTTCGACTCCGCTGCGGATGACACGGCGAGCGTACGCGGTGCGGTGGAGTTTGCGCCCTCGCCGGAGTTCGTGCTGTCGCGGCTGCTGCCGAAGTACCTCGAGTTCACACTGTTTTCAGCGATGCTCGAAACCGAGGCGGCCTTTTTTGCCGCACAGCTGGTTGCGATGAGCAACGCTACCGACAATGCCTCGAAGCTCATCGACGAGCTCACCATCCAAATGAACAACGCGCGCCAGGCAGCAATCACCAAGGAGCTCCTTGAAATCGTCGCGGGCGCGGAGGCGCTCGGCGTCGAGTGATCGCTTATCGTGCCGCGGCACTCGACGGAACGCCTCGGAGACGCTCGTCGCCGCGCGTCCATGCGCGGCTCCTGCTGCCGTGCGGCTCGCTCCCGGCATCGTGCCTCCGCTCGCCGTCACGAGCCTCCTCGGCTGTTCCGTCGGGTGCCGCGGCACGTCGCGTATGGCTGTACGCCTCGCTAGTAAAGAAAACTCAATTCAAAAGCAAAGGTAAAACATGGTAGATCAGACCGGAAAAGTCGTACAAGTGCTGGGCAACGTCGTGGACGTCGAGTTCACGCCGCAGACGCTCCCGAAGATCAACGACGCGCTGCGCGTCGGCGTGAACGAAGATTCGCGTACCGCGCCGGGATCGCCCAATGGGGCCATGACCGGGTCGAGCGACGGAAAACAACGCGTCGAGCTCGGCGGGACCGCGATGGCGCCGCGCGAGCTGACGCTCGAGGTGCAAGACGAGTTGGGCGATAACCAAGTGCGCTGCCTCGCGCTGGGCTCCACGGACGGTTTGGTGCGCGGCGCGGCGGTGAGCAACACCGGCGCTCCGATTACGATCCCTGTGGGCGAGGGAACGCTCGGGCGCCTCTTCAACGTGCTCGGGGAGACGATCGACAGCGATGCGCCGGTGAAGGCGGCGGCATTTTGGCCGATTCATCGTCCCGCTCCGGAACTGAAGCATCAAGAGCCGACGGCGCGCGTCTTCGAGACTGGGATCAAGGTCGTCGATTTGATGGCGCCGTACACGCGCGGCGGCAAGGTTGGGCTCTTCGGCGGAGCCGGCGTCGGCAAGACGGTGCTCATTCAAGAGCTTATTCGCAACATCGCGTACGTCCACAAGGGCTTCTCGGTTTTTACGGGCGTCGGGGAACGCACGCGTGAAGGCAACGATCTCTGGCTCGAAATGAAAGAATCGGGCGTGCTGGAGCAGACGACGCTCGTCTTCGGTCAGATGGACGAGCCGCCCGGCGTGCGTTTTCGAGTGGCCCAGACGGGCGTTACGATGGCGGAGTATTTTCGCGACGAGCTGGGCGCCGACGTGTTGCTCTTCATCGACAATATCTTCCGCTACATGCAGGCGGGTTCCGAAGTCTCCGCGCTCATGGGCCGCATGCCGTCCGCCGTGGGATACCAGCCGACGCTCGGCACCGACATGGGCGTACTGGAAGAGCGTATCACCTCAACGCGCAAAGGATCGATTACCTCCGTGCAAGCGGTGTACGTGCCCGCCGACGACTACACGGACCCGGCGGTTGCAACGACGTTCGCGCACCTCGACGCTACGACCGCGCTGTCGCGTCCCATCTCGGAGTTGGGCATCTATCCGGCGGTGGATCCGCTGGCGTCGACCTCGCGAATTCTCGATCCGCAGGTGATCGGTGAAGATCACTATCAAGTAGCGCGCGGCGTGCAAGAGGTCTTGCAGCGCTATCGCGACCTGCAAGACATCATCGCCATCTTGGGCGTCGAGGAGCTGTCGGAAGACGACAAGATCGCGGTGGCTCGTGCTCGGCGCATCCAGCGATTCTTCTCGCAGCCATTCTTCGTCGCCGAACAGTTTACGGGCCGCTCCGGAAAGTACGTGAAGCTGCCGGACACGATCGCGTCCTTCAAAGAGATACTCGACGGCAAGGTCGACGCTCTGCCGGAGGGGGCGTTCTTCTACGCCGGGACGATCGACGAGGTCAAGGAGAACGCCGAAAGGATGTCGCGTGCCTAGCGCCGTTCCGTTTACGCTCGTGACGCCCGCCCAAGTCGTCTTCGAGGGCGAGGCGGAACTGGTCATCGCCGTGACGACGGAAGGCGAGGAGGGAATTCTTCCGCACCACGCCCCACTGCTGGCCGCTTTGAAGCCGGGAATACTTCGCGCCAACGTGCGGGCGACGCAATCGGAGCAGAGCGCCACGACGCGTCTAGAACTGGCGACCGGCCAGGGGTTCGTGCAGGCGCTCCCGGACCGCGTTACGGTCTTGGTTGACGAAGCGGTGCGCTTCGAGGACGTCGTCGTGTCGGACGCTCGCGACGAATTGGAGGGGGCGACACAGCGGCAAAACGCCGCCGGTGACAATCGTGAGGTTTTCGCACGCGAGCAAGCTGCGATCGATTTCGCCACGGCCAAGCTGCGCCTCACCGGCCATGGGTAGGCCACGCATCACGCTACGCGAACGTACTGTTTTGCCGTGATGCTGGAACGTCTTGAGACCACGCTGCGGGTCCGGGGAGGCGCGCGCTTAGAAGGCTCCGTCGCAACGCACGGCGCGAAGAACGCCGCGCTACCTATTATGGCTGCGGCGCTGCTCGCGAAAGGAACGGTGACGCTGCATCGCGTTCCCCGCATCACCGACGTTTCGGTGATGTGGTCGTTGCTGGAGGCGCTCGGCGCGCGGATCCGCTACGAAGGCGATAATACCGTCACGATCGACTGCGGCAACGCGGCGTCGTACCGGGCACCGTATGCGTTGGTGCGAAAACTTGCCGCGTCGTTCGACATCGTCGGTCCGTTGCTTGGAAGGTTTGGACGAGCCGAAGTGCCGCTGCCGGGAGGCTGCGTTTTGGGTACGCGAGCGACCGACATGCACGAGCAAGCCTTCGTGGCCCTGGGCTGCGACGTGCACAACGCCCACGGTTATTTGATCGCGCAATCCCGGGAGGGGCGCTTGCGCGCCGCCTCGATCGAGTTTCGGATGCCGAGCGTCGGCGCTACGAAGAACGCGATGCTGGCGGCGGTTCAAGCGCAGGGCACTACGACGCTCAGAAATGTGGCGATGGAACCGGAGGTCGTCGATCTGGCGAACTTCCTCGTGGCGATGGGTGCAAAGATTGAGGGACAAGGCACGGACACGATCGTCGTTGACGGCGTCGACGAGCTTCACGGCACGGAATACGAAATCATCGCCGATCGCATTGTTGCGGGAACGGTGTTGATCGCAGGTGCCGTGACGCGCGGCGACGTCACCGTAACGG
>JAFAQW010000194.1 GCA_019245995.1 Vulcanimicrobiota bacterium
TTCCGAGGCCGCCGGGATTGGTCAGCGTAAACGACGCGCCTTGCAACTCGTCGGGCAATAGTTGGTTGTCGCGGGCGCGCGCCACGAGATCTTCGTAGCGCCTCTGGAAAGCCGCGAAGTCGAGTTTGTCCGCCTCGCGGATCACTGGAACGACCAGCGCACGCGTGCCGTCCTTGCGTTCCGTATCGACCGCCAGCCCCAAATGAACTCCCGCCTCGACGCGAAGCGGCGCGCCGGTCTTGTCCCGCCGAAACGAATGCGTGATGAAGGGCAAGTCCGCGGCAGCGCGCACCAACGCGTAGGCGATCAGGTGCGTAAACGAAATGCGCTCGCTGCGGCTCGCCGCTTTGACTGCGGCATTGAGTTCCTTGCGGCGCGCGTCGAGCACGTCGACCGGAACGGCCCGAAAGCTCGTGGCCGTCGGAATCCCAAGACTTTGCTCCATGTAGCCGGAGAGGGCCGCGGCCGGGCCCCGCAACTCGGTCACCGACGCGCCGGCCGGAATGGGTGGCGCGGGCGGCACGCGCGGTTCCGAACGCCGCTGCGCTGTTGCGGCCTGTTCGACGACGTCGGAACGTAAGATGAGGCCGTCCGGACCCGACCCGCGCACGAGCGAGAGATCGACGTCGAGTTGGCGCGCGACCCGCTGTGCCGCGCGGTCGGCCGAGCCCGACGTGCGCGCGCCGGATTGCGGAGGGGCGACGGGCGCCCGCGGGGCAATGGCGGCGCCATTGCCGCGCGCGGCAGGCTTGGGAGCCGCCCCATCGTGCTTGGACGTATCGATCTGCGCGAGCACGCTTCCCACCACGACCGTTTGACCTTCGCGCGCCAGAATCTCGGTGAGTTGTCCGGACGCCGTAGCGGGCACCTCGACGTCTACTTTGTCGGTGGTCACTTCCACGAGGGGGTCGCCTTCGGCGACGAATTCCCCCACGTGCCGGCGCCACTCGACGATCGAGCCTTCGGTCACCGACTCGCCCATCTCCGGGAGCGTGACGCTTACGACGTTCTGTTCCAAATCAGCGCCCATCTTATCTTTTAGCGACGGCGAGGCCTAGCGCTCAGAGTTGCGGCGCGAGATAGGTGTAGCGGTAGCTCGCCTGCAGGACGGCGATCGCCGCGACCATCGCGGGAACGACGACCGCACCGGGAATCAGATGGCGCAAGATGTCGGCGGCGATTTCCGCGCGGCTCATCCCGGGTGGCGCGAAACCAGCCGCCGCGAGCCCCGCCGCCTGCTCCTCGACCGCGGTATGGCACGTCAACACCACAAGCCCGCGCCGCTGCAGCATCGAGATAGACCTGTCCTGGTACATCGCGGCCTCGTCGTCGGGCGATGCCCCCGTGTCAAAGGGCGCGCGTGCGGCAACGAAGACGTTGGCCGTTATCGGCATTCCTTGCGCGTCGGTCAGCTTCAGGAACTCGCCGATCCGATAGCGCTGCCAAATCGCGTCGCTGTAGCAGTATGCGGCGGAGGTCCCGTGCGGCGCAAGCACGATCGAGATGGCGTCCGGCGGATAACCGAAGCCGAACTGCAGCCCGTTGAACGAGTTCTTGATATTGTTGAAGATCGCCGGACGGAAGGCCACCGCCTCGTAGAGTTGCCGCACCCGGACGGGACGGTCGACCGCGGCCGTAAACGCCGCTCGATCGAATTCGCGTGCGCCTTCCACGACATTCGAACCACCAGGGATCTCTTGTGCCGCGGCGGGCGCGCCGCCGGCAAGCATCGCGGAGCTCATGAGAAATGCGCCGCGATTCATGATCGTCGCACTTCGCACGCGCGCAGGCGAGGACCCGCCGGTACAGCGGTCAAACTCTTTTTGATGGTGCCGGCATGATTGCGTCGCAGGCGTTGCTCTTCGCCTCCATTGGCGCCGTTCTCGGCGCACTGATCGTTTGGCTCGTGACGCGAGCCGAAACGGCGGCACTACGCGCATCGCTGCACCACGCACAGCGCGCAGAGGAAAAGGCGGTCGAGTCGCTCCTGGAGCGCGCAAAGAACGAGCTCCGCGAGACAACCGCGATGCGCGCGAGCGAACGCGTTGGAGAGCTGGTCTCCCCCATGGCGGAGAAGCTGGCCGAGTTCGACCGATTGATCTCGGACCTCGAGGCGCGGCGCAGCCACGACGCGGGAAGCCTGCGCGAGCAGATCGACCTGTTGCTGGGAAGAGCCGACAAGCTGGAAAGCGCCGCCGCAAGCCTCTCGACGCAGACCTCGACCCTCGTCACCGCGCTGCGTAACCCGGCGTCGCGCGGGAAGTGGGGGGAGATGCAGCTCCGCAATGTCGTCGAGAAGGCCGGCATGGTATCGTACTGCGATTTTAGCGAACAACAAACGGTCGCGGTCGGCGAGGCTCGCACCCGACCGGACATGACGATCAATTTGCCGGGCGAGCGTTGCGTGTTCGTGGATGCGAAAGCGCCCGTGGATGCGATGCAGGCCGCGCTGGAGACGACGGACGAGCAGCAACGAAAGGTGCTCACGAAGCAACATGCTCGCGCGCTGCGCGATCACGTGGACTCGCTGGCGCGTCGCGGCTATCACACGGCCGCGGGGTCCGCGGACTACGTCGTCATGTTCGTCGCCGGCGAAGCGTTCCTCAGCTCGGCCTGCACCGAGGATCCTGCGCTCATCGAATACGCGCTGGATCGCGGAGTCCTCGTTACGGGCCCCCTCTCGCTGGTGAGCCTGCTGCGCACGTTTGCGATCGGCTGGCAGGCGTTGCGCCAAGAAGAAAATGCGAAACGTATCGCCACCATCGGCAAAGCGTTGTACGAGCGCGCGTGCAAGTTCTCCGAGCACCTCGTCGAGGTGCGCCGGCACCTGGAGCGCACCGTCAACGCATTCAACGCGACCGTCGGTTCGTACGAGAGCAAGTTCTTGCCACAAGGCCGCCGCCTGAAGGAAGAGGCGGCGCTCGCCGCGGGCGAACTGGCCGATCTTCCTCCGATCGACGTCGTACCGCGCGAGGTTACCGCGCTCGACACGAACCCGACCGAAAAGCGGCTACCGCGCTCGCAACGGCTGCTTTCCTAGCGTCGCGCCGTCCGCGCGGCTAGTGCGAGTGGTCGGCCGTCCACGCTTTCAGGGCGTTCAGCGTGTTCGCCACGTGCAGCGACGGGTCGAGACTCGTATACGCGTAGACGATCGTGCCGTCGGGCGCGATCACGTACGACGTTCGGTTGGCGTATTGCGGATGCGAAGCCAGAATCGCGTCGTACGACTTCATGACGTGCTGGTCCACGTCCGCGGCCACGGGAAACTTGCTGCGGCATTCGCTCACCGAGAACTTCTGCAGTTTGTCGAGGGGATCGTGCGACACGCCGATGACCGTAGCCCCTAGCGCCTTGTATTGATCGACCGCGTCGGCAAACTCGTGCGCTTCCAGCGTGCATCCCGTCGTAAACGCCGCCGGATAAAAATAGAGGACGACCGGACCCTTCTTCAGGGCGTCCGCCAGCGAAAACGTGAAGACGTTGCCGCCCTGCGTCGCCTGTAGAGTAAAGTTCGGCGCCTTGGCTCCCGTGGAGAGTGCGGCCGGCGCCGGCAGCGTCAACGCAACCGTTAACAAGCAGAGTGCGGGAAAAATGCGCTTGAGCATGCCGAGCCTTTCGGACGTACGTGCGAGGTCACCCTTCGATTCGGCCCAGACGACGGAGCGATTAGACCTTGAATTCGAGGTTGGCGAACTGGCTCTCGTCGTAGTTACGATCGCCCGGCGGACGAGGGAGCCCCCTCCACCACGCGCTGTACATCGCGATCCATTCGAAGTTCTCGAAGATGTACTGGTTACGCCGGACTCGCCGCAGCCGAAGGATGAACTGCCGGATCGTATCCCAGCGCACGCGGATCATGTATCCGACTGCGTCGACGAGCAACGAGGCATCCAAGACGCGACGGCGCGCCAGCGTAGCGACGGTTTCGAAGTATTGGGCCACCAACAAGAGCGCTCGATCGTCGTCTGAATCGTCAAAACGCTCCGCAATGTCGCGATCCGTGGGATAGCGGCCGTTGACGCCTTGCAGTCCTTCGAACGCCGCCATCGCCGCCGCATCGGTCAGGCGGTTGATCGCTTCGAGGATCGCGAGCGCGTTGCGCTCGTGTTCGAGTTGCTTGTTCTGCCGCGTCAGCAATGCCGTCGAAAGGCCGAGCGCGATCATCGAAACGATCACCGATGCCGCGCCTAGGAGCTCCCCGGCGTTCACGGCGTGCGCGCTACAACCCCATGAGTCGGGCCAAGACCACGCGTTGCACTTCGTTGGTGCCCTCGCCGATCTCGTTGATCTTCTGATCGCGGTACATGCGTGAGATCGGGTATTCGTCCATGAAGCCATAGCCGCCGTGGATCTGCAGCGCCTCGTTCACGACGCGGTGGGAGAGCTCGCCGGCGAAGAGCTTCGCGAAGCTGGCCGCCCGCACGTAGTCGCGTCCCTGATCCTTCTCCCAGGCTGCTCGCAGCATCATCAATTTGGCGTGCTCAATTTGCGTGAGCATGTCGACCAGCTTGAACGAAATGGCCTGAAACTTGCTAATCGGTTTGCCGAATGCCTGGCGTTCCTTCGAATACGCCAGCGCCTCGTCGTAGGCGCCCATGGCCAGACCGATTGAGAGGGCGGCGACCGAGATTCGTCCGCCGTCGAGCGTCTCGAGAAACTGCCGGTAGCCTTCGCCTCGCCGGCCGAGCAGGTTCCCTTCCTGGACCGTCGCGTCTACGAACGACAGCTCGCGAGTGTCCGAAGCGCGCCAGCCCATTTTGCGGTACTTCCTGCTCCGCGTGAAGCCCGGCGTCTCCTGCGGGACGATGATGTTCGAAATTTCCCTCGATCCGTCCGCGCGCCGCCCGGTTACCGCGGTGATCGTCGTGCCGCCGCTGATATCCGTCCCGGAGTTGGTGATGAAGGCCTTGGTACCGTTAATGACCCATTGACCGTCGCGCAACTCCGCCTTCGTCTGCACGTTTCCGGCGTCGCTCCCGGCGTTTGGCTCGGTGAGCCCGAAGCCCCAGAGCATCTCCCCTCGCGCCAGCGGCACGAGATACTTCTGCTTTTGCGCTTCCGTGCCGAAGAGAAAGAACGGCGTCGCACCGAGCGAAACGTGCGCCGCGAGCGTGATGGCGGTCGAGGCATCCGCGCGAGCGATTTCCATCACCGCGAGCGCGTAGCTGACCGTATCGGCGCCCGCGCCGCCGTACTCTTCGGGAAACGGCAGCCCCATGAACCCCAATGCGGCCATCTTCTCGACGAGCTCGTACGGGAAACGCTCTTCGCGATCCATCTCCTCGGCCCGCGGACGAACCTCGCCTTGCGCAAACTCGCGCGCGAGCGTTCGGATCGCTTTTTGCTCGTCGGTTAGATCGAAGTTCATGGCGAAGGTATAAGGCTCAGCTTCAGGAAAAGTCCTCTTTGAGGAAGCTTTGCCGATGATTGCACTCCGCGGCGTTTCGCTGGTGTATCCGAACGGCGTGCGCGCACTCGACAACATCAACCTTGAAATCGCCAAGGGTGAGTTCGTATTTCTGGTTGGGCATTCCGGCACCGGAAAGTCCAGCCTGCTGCGACTGCTCTACCGGGAGGCCAAATCCACCACGGGGGAGATCGTGGTCGACGGCATTCGCGTCGACCGCCTGCGGCGCAACCGCATTCCAGCGCTACGACGCCATCTCGGCGTCGTTTTTCAAGACTTCAAGCTCCTCACCGACAAAACGGTCTGGGAGAACGTCGCATTCGCGATGCAGGTGACCGGCGCGCACACTCGCGACATCATGCGCCAGGTTCCCCGCGTGCTCGATCTCGTCGGCCTCTCCCACAAGAGCCGAATGTACCCGACCGAGCTCTCGGGCGGCGAGCAGCAGCGCACCGCCATCGCGCGCGCTCTCGTGAACAATCCAAAGATCTTGCTGTGCGACGAGCCCACCGGCAATCTCGATCCCTCGAACACCACCGAGATCACGGCCCTCTTGCAGCGGATCAATCTCAAGGGAACGACCGTCGTCGTTGCCACCCACAACCAGGCCGTGGTCGACCGGATGCGCCGCCGGGTCGTTCGGCTGGACGACGGGCGAATTACCACCGACGAAGAGCGAGGCTATTACTATCTTGGATTGGGGCAAACTCAAGTTCTTTCTGGGTGAGGTAACGCGCAACTTCTCCCGCAACACCGGAATGCAGATGACCGCGATCGGCACGGTCGCGATCACGATCGTTCTGTTGGGCCTCTTCCTCTTCGTTCGGGCGGCGCTCGCCGACGTGGGAACGCGCCTCCTGGAGAAGATCGAGATCTCAGCGTATCTGACGCCCGACGCGACGCCGGCCCAAATCAGCGCCATCGGGCGCTTTCTCGCCGAAGATCCCCGCGTCGCCTCGGTGCAATTCGTTTCCAAACGGCAAGGCCTGGCGGAGCTGCGCGAGCGCACCAAGGGCACGATCGACACCGCCCTGCTGACGGAGAATCCGTTGCCCGATAAATACCGGGTCAAAGTGCACGTCACGGAACAGGTGCCGTCGGTGGCCGCGGAGGTTCGGCGTCTTGCCGGCGTCGCAAACGTCGTGTACGGACAACAGGTGGTGCAGCGCCTGCTGCAACTCGGTGCCGTGTTGCGCCGAATCGGCATCGCGGTGATCGTCGTCTTCTTTGCCGTAGCCGGCATCATCATCGCCAACACGATTCGTCTGACCGTCTTCGCCCGCCGGCGAGAGATTGCGATCATGCAGCTCGTCGGTGCGACCAACACCTACATTCGTCTGCCGTTTATCTGTGAAGGTTTGCTCGACGGGCTCATCGGTGCCGCGGTCGCGGTGGGTTTGCTGGCGATCGCGCGCGCAACGCTGTGGCCGCGATTGCTCGAAGCGCTTCCGTGGGTTCAGCTCACGGCCGCGCCGATGGACCCGCGAATCTTGGGAGCCGAGATGTTGACGGTCGGGGCCGCCATCGGCATCGTCGCGTCGTGGCTCTCCGTCGGCCGGCACCTACGAACGTAATGCTGGCGCGTCGCGCACTGGCGTTCGCCTTGATCCTAACGGTCGTCGCGTTGCCGCGTACGGCGAAATCGTCGATCGAAGACCGAATCGCCTCGGAGCGCGCAAAGGCTGCCGCCATTGCCGCCCGCCTTCACGCGAAGCGGGCGGAGCTGCACTCGGTCACGCTGCACTATAACGACCTGCAGCGTCAACTGGGAGAAACGACCGCGGCGATCGGAACGGTCAGCGGCCGAATCGACTCGTTGGACGAGCAGCGCGCCGCGACGCAGCGGCGCATTGACTGGAACGCCGTTCAGCTCGCTGCGGCGATGCGCTCGCTACGCTTGCACGATTCGTTGCTGAAGCGGCGCCTGGTCAACATCTACGAGTACGGCGACCTTACGTATCTCAACGCTTTGCTGGCCGCGCGTTCCTTTAGCGAGTTCGTCGAACGCTGGGAAGATCTCCGTTTGCTCATTGCCGCCAACCAGCGCGCCGTGCGCGCTCGGAAGGCGGCGGAGCAACGCGTCGCCGCCATCTCTGCGGATCTGGAACGCACCCGCCTCGAGTTGCAACGTGAGGAGCAGGCCGCGCAGGAGGCTCGGAGCCAACTGGACTCGCTCGCCGGCGAACGGCGCAATCTGGTGGAGCTCGCGTCGATGCGGCGCCGCAGCGTGGCGTCGCAGGTCGCCGAGATCGAAAACCTCTCCGCAGCGGAGGAAGCACAACTCGAGTCGCTGATCATGGAGCGCGAGCGCGAGATGGAGGCGCAGCGACGCGCCGCCGGTATCGCGAGCGGCGGCGAGACCGAAGGTGCCGCCGGATCGTTTTCCTGGCCGGTGACCGGCACCATTACGTCGCCCTTCGGCTGGCGATCGAATCCGTTCGGCGGCGGTCCGGAGTTTCATCAGGGCCTCGATATCGCGGCGCCCAGCGGCACCACGGTGACGGCCGCGGCGGCCGGCACGGTGATCATGGCTCAATGGTATGGCGGCTACGGGAACTACATCCTCATCGACCACGGCGGCAGCTACTCCACCGGGTATGGTCATCTCTCGGCGATATTCGTGTCCAATGGGCAGGTCGTCGCTCGCGGACAGGCAATCGGAGCCGTCGGCTCAACCGGCCAATCGACGGGTCCTCACCTTCACTTCGAGGTGCGGATTGCCGGCAAACCGGTCGACCCCGCGCCCCGCCTCCATTAAGACTTCGCAAGTAAAGTAGCGAAAAGAGCAACTTCTCCCCACCCGGAACGGGTAGTGATGGACTACAGATGAGCTTACGCCCGCGTCTCATTCTTGCCGCACTGCTGACGGTCGCATTTGCGGCGGTGAGCCTTCTCTTCATCGCCCAGCGCGCCGGCACGTTTGGCCGCTCCTCCGTCTTCGAGGTGGCGACGACCGGCGACATCCGCGATCTCTTTGCGCCGCGCGATCCCAACGGGCCGTTCATCGCCGAGCTCGCGCTTCAGCGTCTCGAAGTGTCCTATTATAAGCCGATCGAGCCGCAGACGCCGATCGCCGGCGAAGTCGCCGCCTTACGCAGTTTGCTGGGCTCCAAACGCAGCGGCGGCTCCATTCCGCAAGCCACAGCGACCGGCAACCCGCACGCCGACGGGCAGATCGCCGCGCGCATCCTCTCGTACGCACAAGAACACTATGCGGGCGGTGTGGGGCCACATGGGCGGGACGATCTGACGGATGCCGCCTTGCGCGGCATCATGCGATCGGTGCACGATCCCTATACGGTGTACCTTTCGCCGCAGGAGATTCGGGGCCTGAACGAGTCGCTGTCGGGAGGCAACTTCGGCGGGATCGGCGTCTACATCTATCAACTCAAGGACGGCCGAATCATCGTGCAGCCGATCGAACAACTCCCGGCGGCGCGGGCGGGCATGAAGCCGGGGGAAGTCGTGGACAGCGTCGATGGCAAGCCCGTGCGAGGCGTACCCATCGATCGCGTCGAGGCGATGATTCGCGGCGAGGCGGGCTCGGTCGTGCACCTGCGCTCGCATCTCTATAGCGGTTCGCGCGCCGAGCATAGCTATGCGATCGTGCGCGAGATCATCCACGTTCCGACCGTTCGCGCCAAGATGGAGAACGGGTTGGACTACGTTCGTCTCTCCGACTTCGGCACGACGTCGGCCGACGAGGTGCGCAAAGCACTGTTGGCAGGACGCAGTGCCGGCGCGCGCGGCTACATCTTGGACCTGCGCGATAACGGCGGAGGCCTGCTCGATGCGGCCGTCGCGATCTCCAGCCTGTTCGTCCCGCAAGGAACCATCGTTTCCACCATACGACGCGACGGGCAGCGCACCACCGACGAGGCGCTGGGCGATGCCATCGGTGGTCTCACGCCGCTCGTCGTGCTCGTCAATAAGTACACGGCCAGCGCGTCTGAGATCACCGCGGGTGCGCTCCAGGATTACCACTTGGCCACGCTGATCGGGACGCGCACCTTCGGAAAGGGCGTGGTCCAGAGCATCTACCCGATTCCCGACGCCACCGCTTCGGCGGGAGCGCTGAAGATAACGACGGCACGCTACGTAACGCCGTTGGGGCGCGACATCGCACATCACGGCATCGAACCCGACGTGATCGTCGCTCAGGATCCCAACCCATCGCTGATCGATACGCCTGCCGACAAACAGCTCGCCGCCGCGAAGAAACGCCTGCAACGACTCATACGTTAGATGGAGTGCATGAACCGAAACCTTAACCGCCTCGCCGCTTTTGCGCTTGCGATAGCGTTCTTACAGTTTCCGCTGGGCTCCGCTG
>JAFAQW010000095.1 GCA_019245995.1 Vulcanimicrobiota bacterium
CTCCGTCGCGCCGGTCGTATTGGGCGATGCCGCCGATCAACGCACCTATCGCGTCGCGATCTCGCCGCTGACGGGTGATGACGGAACGGCGAGCCACGCGCTGATCATCTCTGACGATCAAACGGGCCTCGTGCGTCTGGACCGGGCGCGCAAGGAGTTTCTCTCGAACGTCTCTCACGAGCTGCGCACGCCGCTCTCTTCCATCAAGCTCATGCTGGAGACCGTTCTGGAGGCGCGCGAAGAAGAAGCGCGCGATCTTTTCCTGCCGCAGGCGCTCGCGCAGGTGGATCGCTTGAACGCGCTCGTGGGACAACTGCTCGAACAGGCGCGCGCCGAGTCCGGACAGCTCAAACTGGACCTGCGCGACGTCGACTTGGAACAAGTGCTGCGCCCCATCGTCGCCTCCTTCGAGCGGCAGGCCGGGAACAAAGGCATCGCACTCGAGCTCTCGGCGCTGCGGCCGGTGCGAGTGGAGGCCGACGCCGACCGGCTCGCGCAAGTGTTCGTGAACCTCGTCGACAACGCGTTGCGGCACACCGCCGAAGGCGGCCGCATCCGCATCGAGATCGACGCTCGCGACAGCGACGCCGTGCTGCGCGTGCGCGACACCGGCGAAGGAATACCGTATCGCGATCTGCCCCACATCTTCGAGCGCTTCTACGTCGTGGATCGTTCGCGCACGCGCGACAGCGGCGGGGCCGGCTTAGGTCTCGCGATCGTCAAGGGAATCGTCGACGCGCACGGGGGAACGATCTCAGCCGAGTCGATGGTCGGCCGGGGCACGGCCTTTACCATTCGCCTGCCGATCATGCGCATCAAGCGTTGAGCCTCGCATACGAGCCGACGGGCATTGCCGGGGCGGCGACGAATAGGGCCGCGCGATGTTCGTGACGGCGCAACAACCGGCGGGACCTTCGACCGGCACGAAGCTTGCCGTCGAGCGTCTGGACGTGTATTACGGCGCATTTCACGCCATCCGCAACGCGTCGCTCGAGGTCCCCACGAATCGCGTTATGGCGCTGATCGGACCGTCGGGATGCGGCAAGTCCACGTTCATTCGCGCCCTCAACCGCATGCACGATCTCACGCCCGGTGCCCGCGTGGAAGGCCGAGTGCTGCTGGACGGGCAGGACATCTATGCGCCCGATCTGGATCCGGTGGCGATACGGTACCGGATCGGCATGGTGTTTCAGCGGCCGAACCCATTTCCGAAATCGATCTTCGAGAACGTCGTCTACGGTCCGACGATTCACGGCGAGCGCAATCGCCGCGCGCTCATGGAAATTTGCGAACGCAGCCTCCGTCGGGCGGCGCTCTGGGAAGAAGTGAAAGACCGGCTCGATCGCTCGGCGCTGGCGCTCTCAGGAGGGCAGCAGCAACGCCTCTGCATCGCTCGCGGCTTGGCGGTCGATCCCGAGGTCATTTTGATGGACGAGCCCGCGTCCGCCCTCGACCCCATCGCCACCGGTAAGATCGAAGACCTGATCTGCGAGCTGAAGGCAGAGTACACCGTGGTGATCGTTACACACTCGATGCAGCAGGCCGCACGAATCAGCGACAACACCGCCTTCTTCCTACTGGGAGAGCTCGTAGAGGCCGGCAGTACCCGCACCATCTTCACCAAGCCGAAAGATCGACGGACCGAGGATTACATCACGGGACGTTACGGCTGAGGAGCGCCCCCTTAATCCTGCCATAAGCGGCCCTTAATCGTCCGACGGTAGACTGTCCCGCAGGTCGCGCCCTCGCGCGGCCGCTCTTTTATTGACTTGGGTCAATGACAAAGGTTAATATCCGTTGGCGAATAAAATAACTGCAGTTACCTTATAAAAGGAGTGTCCTTTTTGCGTACTCTTGCGTTTCTATGGTTCGGAGTTCTGATCGCATCGGGCTGGGCCAGCACTTCGTTGGCGACGGCGGCAACATCGCCCGCGCCGGTCGCTCAGGCGAGCGTTCCGCCGATGGACTTCGGCAGCCCGCCGTCGGGCGAGATCCCGATCCTGTTCAACGATCGTCACGTCTACGCCAGGCCCGACGTGCTCAAGCAGGGGCGCGTGCTCGCGGCCCTGGTGCGTGGCGGCACGATTTTCATTCCGTTGCGCTCCATGTTCGAACAGATGGGCGCGACCGTAGCCTACGATGCGGGCGCCAAGACCGCGACGGTGAGCAAGTCCGGCGCCGAGGTCAAGGTGACCGTCGGCAAGCCGGAGGTGATCATCAACGGCGAATCCCGTCCGCTCGACGTCCCGCCGATGATCTATCACGGCGACGTGCTCGTGCCGATCCGCGTGATCTCGGAAGGAATGGGCGCGTACGTGCAGTGGGTGC
>JAFAQW010000180.1 GCA_019245995.1 Vulcanimicrobiota bacterium
GAAGCGGCCGTGATAACCGGTCGCGCGGCCGGGTGGCGGAACGCCAAGCCGACCAGCACGGCGATCGCCGCGATCAGGGCCATTCTCGTAAGCATCGCGCCACCTATCACGCGCGGCGCGCCTCCGTCAAGGGTAGCGCGGTGCAGGCGCAGCGTGTAGTATGTCGCTCATGGCCGAAGCCTACGACTATCGCGCGATCGAGCATAAGTGGCAATCGCGGTGGGAACGCGAGCGGCTGTATCGCTCGAGCGATGACAACTCCAAACCGAAGTATTACACGATGTAGATGCTGCCGTATCCCTCCGGCGACCTTCACATCGGCCACGCAAAGAACTACACGTTGGGCGACGCGGTCGCACGCATGATGCGGATGTTGGGCTATAACGTTCTGCATCCCATGGGGTGGGACGCCTTTGGCCTGCCCGCGGAAAATGCCGCGATTGCGCGAGGCGTCGATCCGGCGGCGTGGACCACGGAAAACATCTTGAACATGCGCCGCCAGATCCGCCTCATGGGCACGGGATACGATTGGACGCGCGAAATCGCCACCTGCGAGCCGGAGTACTATCGGTGGAACCAGTGGATCTTCGTACGCCTGCGCGAGCACGGCCTCGTCTACAAGCGCGAGGCTCCGGTCAACTGGTGTCCGGTGGATGAAACGGTCTTAGCGAACGAACAGGTCATCGACGGCCGTTGCTGGCGCTGCTCCAGCCGCGTGCAGCGTCGCAACCTTTCGCAGTGGTTCTTGAAGATCACGGCGTACGCGGATCGATTGCTCGACGACTTGCAATGCCTCGACGGGTGGCCGGAGAGGACCCGGACGATGCAACGTAACTGGATCGGACGCAGCGAGGGCGCGCGCGTCCGCTTCGGCGTCGAACGTCTGGACGAGGGCATCGACGTTTTTACGACCCGGCTCGACACGCTCTACGGCGCCACGTTCTTGGCCGTCGCTCCGGAGCACCCAATCGTCGCGGCATTGCGGCGCGTCGTGTCGCCGACCCAGCTTTCGGAGATGGATGCGTTCGCAGAGTCGTTGCAGTCGAGATCGGAGCTCGAGCGCACCGGCCTGATGGAAAAGCGCGGCGTCTTCACCGGCGCGCATGCTCGCAACCCGCTCTCCGGCGAACGCGTTCCGATCTGGCTGACCAACTACGTGTTGGCTGAATACGGCAGCGGCGCGGTGATGGGCGTTCCGGCGCACGACGACCGCGATTTCGACTTCGCGAACCGGTACGGATTGCCGATCGCGCGCGTCGTCGTTCCCCGCGCGGGGGAAGAACCGTCGGCGGACGATGCGGCGTACGCCGACGATGGCCTGCTGGTCGGAAGCGGCGACTTCAGCGGCATGGCGAGCGCCGCGGCGCGCGACGCGATGGCGGAACGTTTGCAGAAGATGGCGGCGGGCGGCCCGAGCGTGGGATACAAACTGCGCGACTGGCTGATCTCGCGGCAGCGCTACTGGGGCACCCCGATTCCGATCGTCTATTGCGACGCGTGCGGCGAGGTCGCCGTACCCGACGCCGATCTGCCGGTTCTGCTGCCGCCCCGCAACCGGATGCAGGAGTTCTTGCACACGGCCTGCCCGCGCTGCAGCGGTCCGGCGCGCCGCGAGAGCGATACGATGGATACCTTCTTCGAGTCGTCCTGGTATTTTCTGCGCTATCTCGACCCGCACAACGACGCCGCGCCGTGGAGCGAAGAGGCCGCCCGACGGTGGATGAACGTGGACCAATATATCGGGGGCGCCGAGCATGCAGTGCTGCACCTGCTCTACTCGCGCTTCTTCTATAAGTTCTTTCACGACCGAGGCTGGGTGACCGGCACCGACGAGCCGTTCGAGCGCCTCTTTCATCAGGGCTTAGTGTTGCGCGACGGCGAGAAGATGTCGAAATCGCGCGGCAACGTCGTCGGCATCGACGAGACGGCCGAGCGCTACGGCATCGACGCGATGCGGCTGTTCCTGCTGTACGTCACGCCGCCCGAAGACACGAGCAACTGGACCGACGAAGGCATCAGCGGACGCGTGCGGCTGCTCGGTCGCATCTGGCGCGCCTCGACCGCGCTCGCTGTGAAACGCGACGGCGGCATACCGCACGCCGAATCGTCCGAAGACAAGGGGCTGCTGCGCGCCGTGCACGTCGCGGCGAAATCGGCCATAGAAGAAACCCTGTCACGGCGTTTCCATTACAACACGACCATCGCGAAGCTCGACGAGCTGGTCAATCTCATGACGGCGGCCGCGAGCGAACGCCCCGACTCGGCCGCCTTGCGCTACGCGATCGACACGTTGCCGATCGTCATTGCGCCTTTCGCTCCGCACATCGCCGAAGAGCTCTGGGAGCGGCAGGGCCATGCAACCTCCGTGCATCTGGCGCCATACCTCACGCCCGACGAGCGCCTGTTGGCAACGGACGAGATCACGCTCGTCGTCCAGGTGAACGGCAAGGTTCGTGCACGGCTGCAGGCGCCCGCAGGAGTCAGCGAATCGCGGGCGGCGGCGATGGCGCTCGACGATCCGAACATTCGCGCTCACCTCCAAGGCAAGCAAATTCGCAAACGCTTCTACGTGCCCGACAGGCTGCTGAATTTTCTCGCGTGAGCGCGCCACTACGACTCTCGACGAGCGTCTGCATCGTGGGAGGAGGCCCGTGCGGGGTGATGCTGGGAGTCCTATTGGCCCGCGCCGGAATCGAGGTAATCGTCCTCGAGAAATACCGCGACTTTTTTCGAGATTTTCGCGGCGACACGGTTCATCCGTCGACCTTGCAGTTGCTCTACGAACTCGGATGGCTGGACGATTTCCTCGCGTTGCCTCACGACGAATTCCAGACGGCGAGCGCTAATATCGGCGGCCGACCGGTGAAGGTCGCGGATCTCTCCCATCTGCGTACTCAGTGCAAGTTCGTTGCCTTGATGCCGCAATGGGACTTTCTGAACTTCCTGGCAGAGCGCGGCCGACGGTATCCCACCTTTCGTTTGCTGATGCAAGCGCAAGGTAACGACATCGTTCTGAACCAGGACCGAGTTACCGGCGCCCGCGCACAGACCTCGAACGGCGGAGTTACGATCGAGGCCGCCCTCGTCGTGGGCGCTGACGGGCGTCACTCCACGATACGCAGCCGCGCCGGATTTGTCGTCAACGACCTCGGCGCGCCGATGGACATCCTGTGGATGCGCATTGCCAAGAACCCGAACGATCCGAAGCGACAGCTCGGCTGGGTCAGAACCGGGCACATGGTGATCCTCCTCGATCGGGGCGATTATTGGCAGTGCGCCTACTTGATTCCCAAGGGGTCCTTCGCGCAACTCAAGGCCGAAGGCATCGAAGCGCTCCAGCGCGAGATCGCGGCGACGGTGCCTCCGCTGGCCGATCGCGTCGGCGCCCTCGACGATTGGTCGAAGGTTGCGATGCTCGACGTGCGCGTCGACCGGCTCGAACGTTGGCACCGGCCGGGATTGATCTGCATCGGGGACGCGGCGCACGCGATGTCGCCGATCGGCGGCATCGGCATTAACTTGGCCATCCAAGACGCCGTCGCCGCGGCGAACATACTCGTCGAGCCGCTGCGTGCCGGCGCATCGCCCTCAGAAGCGGATCTCCAGCGCGTTCAGGATCGCCGCATGTTTGCGACCAAAGTCACGCAAGCGTTCCAAACCTTCGTTCAGGATCGCGCGATCGCGCCGTTGATGAGCGGCGTGCCGGTCGAGGAGCCGCCGCTGGTGGCGCGATTGTTCGACCAGTTTCCCCTGTTACGCCGTCTGCCCGCTCGCCTGATCGGCCTCGGCGTGCGGCCCGAGCACGTCCGCACTCCCGACGTCTACGCCCCTACTGCTCCCCGGTCATCGCCTCGCTGAGGCCTTCTCGCGCGAGCATTTCCGCGTAAATCACACGAACGCGCTCGAGCGTGTCGATCTCTTCGGATGGCTTGTCGTCGCGAAGCCGCACGATTCGTGGGAAGCGCAATGCGAAGCCGCTTTCGTGCAAGCCGCTCTTCTGAATTACGTCGAACGCGACTTCCAGCACGACCTTCGGTTCGACCGGAATTTCCGAAAAGCGCGCGTTGGGCCGGCGCGACGCCGGCGTTAGCCGGTGGTCGAGAAACCACGGCGTGAGGCGCGCGATCTCCGCATCGGTCAGGCCGGAATAGGCTTTGCCGATCGTGAGCAGCCTGCCGTTGTCGCCGCGTACGGCGAACGTGTAGTCCGACAACACGCGGGCGCGCTTGCCGTGTCCCCATTCCACCGCAACCACGGCCACGTCGAGCGTCGAGAGCTCGCGCTTGAGCTTGAGCCACCACTTGCCGCGCCGGCCCGGAAGATACGGCGCGTCGGCGCGTTTTAGCAAGAGGCCCTCGTTACCGCGTCCGCGCGCCGCCTCGAACTCCGTGTTGATCGCCGATGCTTCGGGTGCCGCGACGGCGAACGACGGCGCGAGCGTAACGGTGCGGCCGTCGAAGCGAATGCTTTCGAGGCGCGTCCGTCGCGCGGTCAGCGGTTCGTCGATCAGCAGCTCGTCGCCGAGCGCCAGCACGTCGAACACGACGTACGACAGCGGAACCTTGCGCAGCAATCCTTGCTCGATCGTCTTGCGCTGCAGCCGCGCTTGGAGCATGCGAAACGGCAGCACCTTTCCGTCGCGCATCGCCACGATCTCGCCGTCGAAGATCGCATCGGCCTCAACGCGCCGCAGGGCGCCGACGACTTCGGGATAGGAAGCGGAAACGTCGTTGAGCCGGCGTGAAAAGAGCCGCACGTCGGCCTGGCGGCAATGCGCCTGCACGCGGATGCCGTCGTACTTATCCTCGAGGTGCCACTGCGCGCGCGACAGTTCTCGATACGCGTCGCCGTACGCCACCGGCGTGGCGAGCATGAAGCCGATGGGTGTACCATACGCGATCCGCACGTCGTGCAGCGCGCCGTTCTTTGCCGCCACCGCAACGGCGCCGACGTCACCGGCTCCCATGGCCGCTCGCCGAACCGACGCCCCGTCGGCATCGAACGCCTGGGCGATCGCGTCCAGCACCAAGCCTTCGCGCAAGCCGGCGCGTAGATCCCCGGTGATGATTTTGATCGCATACGTCGCGGTCAACGCGTCCGTGCAAGCGCGCAGTATGCGTTCGAGCAGCGAAGCGCGACGCGCGTTGACCTGTTTGCCCGACGCCGCCGCGATCTCGTCGAAAAGCTCCTGGAGCGCCGCAGGCGTCAACTCATCCGAAAAGAGCAATCCGGTGGCGGGCGCACGATAGAGCGAGCCCAGCGCGGCGCCGAGATCACCCGTGGTGCGATACGCGCGGGTAAGCTCGACGTCGCTAAATCCCCATAGTCGGTGCGCGACGTCCACCAGCATTCGACCACCGACCGAGAGCGGACGGCGACCGGCGAAGAACCGCACCGCCGCCGCCACGTCGCGCTCGTCGTCCAGCGACCGCAAGTATTCCGCCAGCAATGATATCTTTTGCAGTTTGCCGGTACGCTCGGCAATCGCTTGCGCGGCCTCGGCAAACCGTTGCATTAGAGGCCGAGAAAATAGTCGTACGTTTCGCGGATGCCGCCGGTCAGAGACGTTGCCGCCGTCCAGCCGAGCTCGCTGCGCGCCCGTGACGAATCGAACTCCGCATCGCGGGCATCTCCCGGCCGCGGCGGTGCGTGCTGCACCGGCGCTGCAAAACCGCTCGTTTCGACAAGCGCGCGATAGATCTGGTTCACGCTCGTGCGTACGCCGGTGCCGATGACGTAGGCGCCGCCGGAACCCCGTTCCAGCGCAGCAACGTTGGCGGCCGCGACGTCGCCCACGTAGACGTAATCGCGCGTCTGCTCGCCATCGGAGTCGATTCGCACGCCTTCTCGCGCTAGAAAGCGCCCGATGAAGATGGCGATCACTCCAGCCTCTCCATTGGGGTCCTGGCGCGGCCCGTACACGTTGCCGTAGCGCAGCGCGGTGAAGTCGAGGCCTTTCGTCGCGCGATAGAAGCGAAGGTAATGCTCGCCGACCATCTTGCTGATCCCGTAGGGGGACGTGGGACGCTGGGGCGTCGCGTCGGTGATCGGCAGACGATCGACGGTTCCGAATGTGGCGCCGCTCGAGGCGAAGATGACCTTGCGGACGTCGTTTTTGACGGCATGTTCCAAAACGTTCAACAAGCCCAGCACGTTGACGCCGGCGTCGTAGAGGGGGTCCCGCACGGAGATAGCGACCGAGTGTTGCGCGGCATGATGGTTCACGACGTCGGGCTTGAAGTCGGCGAAGACGCGGCCGATCGCTTCGTCTCGAACGTCCATGTGCACGAGCGAAATGCCGTTGCGCACGTTGGCGCGCCGGCCGCCGCCATGTTCCCAGAGGGAGTCGATGACCAATAGTTCGTGTCCGGCAGCGCAGTAGGCGTCGACCAGATGCGAGCCGATGAACCCCGCTCCGCCGGTCACGATGATGCGCACGCATTCTCCCTTCATTGACTAGATAGCTGGAAGCGCCGTCGCAGGAGAATGGCGATGGCGTCGTTTGCGGTCCCGCTGTGCGCGATCGCGTTGGTTCTGGGAACGCTCGCCGTAACGCCCGTCTCTCCCGATGTGCGCGCCGTTGCAATCGCCGCCTCGATTCTCCTGGCGGCCGCCTCACGCGGTACGGCGACGCGCCTTTGGGCCTGCGTCGTGCTGGCCTTCGCGGCGGGCGCGCTCAACGCCGAGCTGCCCTCACGCGCGCCGGCAGCGTTTGCCGAACAGCGCACGGCGCGCTATT
>JAFAQW010000032.1 GCA_019245995.1 Vulcanimicrobiota bacterium
GGCGACCGTGCCGTTCTCGCTGACGCGCTTGAGCTCGGTCAAGGCGCGCTCGACTTCGCCGCGCGCGCCCTCGTCGAGCTTGTCGCCGACTTCCTTCAGCGATTTCTCGGTCGAGTAGATCAGGCTCGAGGCGTTATTGCGGACCTCGGCTTCCTCGCGCTTCGTCTGGTCTGCCGCGGCCTGAGCCTCGGCGTCGCGCACCATACGATCGACTTCCTCTTTGGAGAGGTTGGTCGAAGCGGTGATCGTCATCGCCTGCTCCTTGCCGGTACCGAGATCTTTTGCGTTGACGTTCACGATGCCGTTAGCATCGATGTTGAACGTCACCTCGATCTGCGGTACGCCGCGCGGTGCGGCGGGAATGCCTTCGAGCCGGAATCGCCCGAGCGTCTTGTTATCCTGCGCCATGGGCCGTTCGCCTTGCAGCACGTGGATGTCCACCGACGTCTGGCCGTCCTCGGCGGTCGTAAAGATCTGCGACTTCTTCGTCGGAATGGTCGTGTTGCGATCGATCAGCTTCGTCATGACGCCGCCGAGCGTCTCGAGCCCGAGCGACAGCGGCGTGACGTCGAGCAACACGACGTCGCGCACTTCGCCCGACAGCACGCCGGCCTGGATCGCCGCGCCGACCGCGACGACTTCGTCCGGGTTCACGGTCAGGTTCGGCTCTTTGCCCGTGAGCTTGCGCACGAGCTCTTGGATCACCGGCATGCGGGTCGCGCCGCCGACCATGATCACTTCGTCGATCTTCGACACGTCGAGCTTCGCGTCGCTGATGGCATTGCGGAAGGGACCGACGCAACGATCGGTGAGATCGCTCGTGAGCTCCTCGAACTTGGCGCGCGTGAGCGTGTAGTCCAGGTGCTTCGGGCCTTCCTGATCCGCCGTGATGAACGGCAGGTTGATGCTGGTCTGCACGACCGAAGAGAGCTCGATTTTCGCTTTTTCGGCGGCTTCGGTGAGCCGTTGCATCGCCTGCTTGTCTTTGCTCAGATCGATGCCCTGATCGCGTCGGAACTGATCCACGAGCCATTCGACGATCCGATGGTCGTAGTCGTCGCCGCCCAGACGGGTGTCGCCGTTGGTCGCCTTGACTTCGAAGACGCCGTCGCCGACCTCGAGGATCGAAACGTCGTACGTTCCGCCGCCGAGATCCCAAACGAGAATCGTCTCGTTGCCTTTCTTATCCAAGCCGTACGCCAGCGCGGCCGCCGTCGGCTCGTTGATGATGCGCTGAACGTCGAGTCCCGCGATCTTGCCGGCGTCCTTGGTCGCCTGGCGTTGCGAGTCGTTGAAGTATGCGGGCACGGTGATGACCGCTTTGGTGACACGTTCGCCCAGGTAGTTGCTCGCGTCGTTGACGAGCTTTTGCAGGATCATTGCGGAGATCTCTTGCGGCGAGTAATCCTTGCCGTCGACCTTCACGTGATAGTCCGCCTCGCCCATGTGACGCTTGATCGAACTAATCGTGCGATCGGGATTGGTGATCGCCTGGCGCTTCGCGAGTTGGCCCACGAGCCGTTCGCCGGTCTTCGTGAACGCCACGACCGAGGGCGTCGTACGCGACCCCTCAGCGTTGGGAATAACGACGGGCTGCGTGCCCTCCATAACGGCGACGACCGAGTTGGTCGTGCCGAGGTCGATACCGACCGTCTTTGCCATGAAACCTTGTACCTCGTACTTTAAGATTATCCGACCGCTCCGGACCAGCTCGCCGGCGATCTCGCCCGGGGCCGAGGTTACCGCCCCGCCGGACCGCTCGGTGTCGCCTTGCCGCTTACGAGCTTATCGGATTGATGTACCGCACCATCATACCTGATGAACGGCAACTGCTGTTTCAATAATCAGAAACACAAAAGGGGCTCCCGTGGTTGCAGGGAGCCCCTTTCGACGCGGCCTTCGGCTCGCTCAAGACTGCGCGCTACGGCGCTTGCCGCTAAGGATACTTTTACGGTTGTTCGTCTTGCGGTTGCTGTTGCTGTTGAACCGAAAGGGGCTGCTCGGCCGGCGTCTCGCTCAGTTTGACCGCCGCCAACTTCTTGACGCCCTGCGACCAGACGTCGAGCCGGATCGTGTCACCCGGCTTCTTCGAGCTGATGTAGTCGTGGAGCGCCTTCACGCTGCCGTACGTCTTGCCGTCGGCCTTGATGATCACGTCGCCGGGCTGAATGCCGGCCTGGTCGGCCGGTGAGCCGGAGAAGACCTGCTGAACCGCAACGCCGGAGTCTCCGTTGTAACCGATCTGGTTCTTCACGCCGGCCGTCAAGTTGGCCATGTAGATGCCAAGGAAACCCGTGTCGGTGCCTTGATGTGCGCCCGGATTGCGCTCGAGCGCCGCGACGGCCGTGCGAACGGTGTTCGACGGGATCGCGAAGCCGATGCCCTGCGCGTAGGCCGACTTGACCGTCGACTGGTTCATCCCGATGACTTGGCCGTCAATGTCGATGAGCGGGCCGCCGGAGTTGCCGGGATTGATCGGCGCCGAGGTCTGCAGCAGGCCCTTGAAGTCGATCTCGCCGCCGTTCTCCGTGGGGATCCGCTCCGGACGGTTGAACGCCGAGACGACGCCGACCGTCACCGTCTGCTGCAGCTGCAGCGGCTCGCCGATCGCGATCGCCCATTGCCCCTGCTGCAACTTGCTTGAATCCGCAAGCTCCAACGGCGGCGGCAGTTTGCCGTAGTGGTCCACGCGCAAGAGACCGACGTCGGCCGCAACGTTGTACGCCACGACGTGCGCCGGCACGTGGTCGCCGTTGGCGAAAACCACCGTGAGCTTCGTCACGCGCGCGCCGTTGGGCGGTTGCACCACGTGCGCGTTCGTAACGATCGTGCCCTGAGAGTCGATGACGAAGCCCGAACCGGACGCCTCACCGCGGTAGGGCTGAACGATCCCGGGGCCTTGGCCGCCGAAAAACTGCTGGAAGAACGGATCGGCCGGAATCACCTCCTGGCCGTTGACCTGCTCGGTGATGGCGACGACGGCCGACTTCGTCCGCCGCACCGCGTTGACGATGCGATCCTGATCGCTGACGCCGCTCAAAGGCACCGCAGCCGCGGCGGGCGGCGTGCGATTCGGACCGGTTATTCCGCCGAAGTGGCTCGTCGCGTAGAGCATCATCAAGAAGCTTCCGATAACGGCTCCGACGAGCCCGATAATGAGCGTGGGAAGTACTCGACTATTCATCATCACAAAATTCCGTAAGCGTCGAAAGAGTTTACTGTAACCCTTTACCACGCGGCGGAGAAAAAGTCACAGCCGCACGCAAGCGTGCGAGCGGTCAGTAGTCTAGCAGCTCCGAACAGCGCGGCGACGGCGCGAGCGCTTTGGCGCGCTCCACGGACGCGGCGGGCGATTCGGGCCGCAGCGCCTCGGGGAGCCGTCGCAGCAGAACGGCCCGGATGCAGTCGAGACGCTCGTTGCGCAGTTGCAACATCTCCATTTGGATGATGAGCTTGGCTCGACGCAGCGCGCGGCGCGAGTAGAGCGCCGCGGGCGAACTGGGCACGGGCGATGGTGCGACATTTGGCGCCGTCAGCAGCGCGAAAAGCAAAATACCGGTCATAAATCTCCGCCTCCGCGCGCCAATTCACGCCGAGCGCGCGGGGGAGCAAGACGCGGTGCTAAAAGCAGGTGACAGTGAGTCCGGATATCCTAACGGTGGCGCCGCCGCCGCAGCAAGAATACGTGCGAATCGTCCCGCTCGGCGGCTGCGGCGAGATCGGCCGCAACATGACGGCCCTCGAGACCAACGACGATCTGGTCGTGATCGACTGCGGCTTGATGTTTCCCGACGACGAGATGTACGGCGTGGACATCGTGATCAACGACTTTACGTACGTGCGCGAGCGCGCCGCGAAACTGCGCGCGCTGCTCGTGACGCACGGCCACGAAGATCACATCGGCGGCATACCGTACTTTGCGAAGGAGTTCTCCGGCGTCCCGATCGTCGCGACGCCGTTGACCGTGGCGCTCATCAAGGCCAAATCGCGAGAGCAGTTTCTCGGCGAGGCTCAGTTCAAAGAGGTTCGACCGGGCGATCGCGTGCGCTACGGCGCGATCGAGGCCGAGTTCATCCACGTGAACCATTCCGTAGCCGGCGCCTGCGCGCTGGCGCTGCGGACGGCCGTGGGAACCGTGTTTCACACGGGCGACTTCAAGTTCGATCAGACGCCGATCGACGGCAAGCCGGCCGACTTCGCGCGAATCGCGCGGCTCGGCGACGAGGGCGTGCTCTGCATGCTCTCGGACTCGACCAACGCCGAGCGGCCGGGACACACGCTCTCGGAGCGAATCGTCGGCGAGGCCTTCACGCAGATCTTTTCCCACGCGAAAGGGCGCATCGTCGTGGCGTCGTTTGCTTCCAACGTCCCGCGCATCCAGCAGACGATCGACCACGCCGTGCGCTTCAATCGCAAGATCGCGTTCTTGGGACGCTCGATGCGCAACGTCGTGCACTTCGCCTCGACGCTCGGACACTTGCGCATTCCCGCCGAAACGCTCGTCAAGGTCGAAGAGATCGAGGGTTACCCGCCGGAGCGGGTCGTCGTCATGACGACCGGATCGCAGGGCGAGCCGATGAGCGGGCTCGCGCGCATGTCCGTGCGCGACCACAAGCACTTCAGCATCGTCCCGGGCGACACCGTGGTGATCAGCGCGACGCCCATCCCGGGCAACGAAAAGAGCGTGCACAAGACGATCAACAACCTGTGCAAGCTGGGCGCGAATGTGATCCACGGCACCGACGGCCGTTCCCACGTCTCGGGGCACGCTTCTCAAGAGGAGCTGCTGCTGATGCTCAACCTGGTGCGTCCGGAATTCTTCGTTCCGATCCACGGCGAGTACCGGATGCTCGCGGCACACGCGAAGTTGGCCGTGGAGACCGGGGTCGAGCCGGGCAACGCGTTCTTGCTCGAGAACGGCGACGTGCTCGAGTTTACGCACGAGTATGCGGACAAGGTCGGCAAGACGTACGGCGGGCACGTCTTCGTTGACGGCTCCGGCATCGGCGACGTCGGCGATGCGGTGCTGCGCGACCGCAAGGCGCTTTCCAACGACGGCATCATGATGGTCGTGGTGGCGATCGACAGCGAAGAGGCGCGCGTTATCGCTGGCCCCGATTTGATTTCGAAAGGCGTCTTTTACATTCCCGAGGCCGACGGCGTTCTCGATCAGTTGCGCGAAGAGCTGCGCGCGGCGCTCGCGAACATCTCGGTGGACGCCATGCGCGACGTCAACAGCGTGAAGGAGCACATCCGCAGCGCGCTCGCTGGCGCGGTGCACTCGCGAACGAAGCGCCGCCCGGTCGTAATTCCGGTGGTGATGGAAGTATAGGCGTTCCAGCTTGACGAAGCGTTAGCTTCCATGGCACGCATGCGCGTGCGTTCCGACGCGCGTAAGCCGAACCGGGGCGCCAGAGCGCGTCGGAAGCTCAATCTCGAAATCGTGGGCATCGCCGCGCTGGCATTCGCGCTCTTTTGCGGGATCGCGCTTGTGTTTCCGCATCACGCCGGCAGCATCGGCGGCTGGGCGGCGGCCGAGCTGCGGCGGCTCTTCGGTCGCGCTGCGCCGTTTTTCGCGGCGCTCGTCGCCCTCCTCGGCGCAATCGTCTTTCTCGAAGTCAACGTGCCGCGGATGATCGCGAGCCTGGGAACGAGCACGCTCGCGTACTTCCTGCTCTTCGATGCCATGCTCGGCTCGCGCGGCGCCGCCCGCGGCGGCGTGGTCGGCGCGAACATCTGGTGGACGCTGCGCTGGCTGGTCGGACCCGTCGGCGCCTGGATTCTTTTGACCGTGGCGGCGCTCACGTTGACGCTGTGGCTGACCAACGCGAGCATGAAGCGGCTCATCGGGCGCGCCATCGTCTTCTTCGGCGGACTACGGCCCCCGCCGATGCCCAAGCTGCCGACGTTTCGCGTCGCCGTTTCGAACGGGCACGAGTCGCTGCGTGAAGCGTTCGCGTTGCCCGCGGAAAAGATCGAGCCTTCTTCGGGCGTGCAGACGCCGGCGACGCCCGCCGTCGAAACGCCCGATGCCGCGCCGGCGCCCGCCATGGACGAAGCGCCGGCGATCGTGACGAGAATCGAACGGCCGGAGCAGACCAAAGACGTTATAGTGTACGCGCATTCCGAAGGCCGAAAAGCCTACCGTCTGCCGGACCTTTCGCTGTTCGACGTACCCCCCAGCCAAGTGGTGGACGATTCGAATCGCGCGCACGTGCTGGAGGATACGCTCGCGAGCTTCGGCGTGGGGGCGAAGGTTTCGCACATCGAGCGCGGGCCATCCATTACACGCTACGAGCTGCGGCCGGAACGGGGCGTCAAGATCTCGCGGATCGCATCGCTCGCCGACGATTTGGCGATGGCGCTCGCGGCGACGAGCGTCCGCATCGAGGCGCCGATTCCGGGCAAATCCGCCGTGGGCATCGAGATTCCGAATCAGACGATCTCCGTGGTCGCGATTCGCGAGCTGCTCGACGCACTGCCGAGCCGCGGTCAAGTTCCGCCGCTGTGGATGGCGCTCGGAAAAGACATCACGGGCCATCCCGTGATCGGCGACTTGTCGAAGATGCCGCACGTTTTAGTGGCCGGCGCCACCGGAGCGGGCAAGTCGGTCTGCTTGAATACGATTATCGCGTCGCTGCTCGTCACGGCGACGCCCGATCAGGTGCAGATGCTGATGATCGATCCGAAGCGGGTCGAGTTGACGGTCTTCAACGGCATCCCGCACCTGATCAAAGAGGTGATCTCGGATCCACGCCTCGCCGCCGGCGCGCTCTTCGAGATGACCAAAGAGATGGAGTCGCGCTACGAGCGCTTCGCCAAGGCGGGCGTTCGCAAGATCGAGGAGTACAACGCCAAGTATCCCGAGCAGCACTTGCCCTACGCGGTGATCATCATCGACGAACTGGCCGACCTGATGCTCGTGGCGCCCGCGAAGGTCGAGACGACGATCATGCGCCTGGCGCAGCTCGGCCGCGCCACCGGAATTCATCTGGTTGTCGCGACGCAACGTCCATCGGTCGACGTCATCACGGGATTGATCAAGGCCAACGTACCGTCGCGCATTGCCTTTGCGGTGAG
>JAFAQW010000035.1 GCA_019245995.1 Vulcanimicrobiota bacterium
CGTTTCTCAACCCATGGCACATGACGATGTACACGGGCGGGATCGCCGCCGCCGCAGTTCTCGGCGTCACGATCGCGCGCAACTACCGTGGCGCCGGCTCGTTTTGGAAGGCGGTCCCACCGGGCTACGCGCAGAGCGTTCTCGGCGTCGCCGGACTGCTGGTCGGTGGTGCGCTCGACTTCGTGTGGCACGCGTTCTTTGGCTTCGAACATCAACTCGATCTGTTGTTGAGCCCCCCGCATCTGTTTCTGCTGGCCGGCCTGTTCTTTTTGGTTACGGGCCCGGTACGCAGCGCGTTTCGCCGCGGAAAATCCGAGCGGCTCGTCGATCAGTTGCCGATGATTCTCTGCCTGGGCTTAGCGTTCGAGATCGTTCAATTCGTCACGCAGTACGGGTTCTATCCCGAAGCGCTGCGGCGCGATCATCCGCTCTCGCAGATGGCGATGCCGCGCGAACAGTTCGTGCTTTCGGTGTTCCTGTTCTACCGGCAGGCGTTGGAGATCTCCATCGTGTTGTGGCAGAGCGTGCTGCTGGCGGCGGCGGTGCTCTATCTGACGGCACGGCGGCGCCTGCTCTTTGGTGCGCTCATCGTGTCGTGCGTGGCCGAGAAAATTTGGATCGGCGGTGAGTTGGCAAACGACTGGATGGATTTGGCGCTCGTGGTCTGCGCGTCGGTCTCCGCGGGATTGCTGGGCGACGCGATCGTCGCGCGCTTCAAGCCGTCGCTGCGCAATGCCAACGCTTTTCGGCTGCTGGCGTTCGCCGTACCCGCGGCCTATTTCGCAGCGTACTTTGCCTTTGCCGTGCCGATGTTCGGCGGAACGTGGTGGGACGCGAGCTTCGTCTTCGGATCGATCGCGGAAGCGGGCCTCGTCGGACTCTGCGTGAGTCAGCTCTTCTTAGCGGGATCGCAGGGTAACGCCGCCGCGTCCTGAGCGCCGCGCGCGGCTGCACCGCAGCGCGTGGTTGCTCGCGCTGGCAACCGCCGTCATTCACCTCGCGCTCTGCCACCGATTCGGATACTATCGCGACGAGTTCTATTTTATCGACTGCGCCAAACACTTGGCGTGGGGCTACGTCGATCAGCCGCCCCTCGCGCCGTTCGTTACGTGGCTCTCGTCGCCGCTCGGATATCCAGTCTGGGCCGTGCGCGCACTTCCGGCGATCCTGGCCGGCGTTACGACGTTGCTTGCCTGTGCGATTGCTGCGGAGCTGGGCGGCGCGGCATTCGCGCAAGCGCTCACCGGCCTTACCGTCGTTTTCGCGCCCGGTTTGATCGGCATTCACTACGGCCTTTCCACCGAATTTCTCTCGCCGGCGTCGTGGACCGCGCTGATCTATTTGACGATTCGCCTGGTGAAGACGCGCGACGAGCGGCTGTATCTACCGATCGCGCTCGTTGTGACGCTCGGCCTCTACGCCAAGTATTCGATCGCTGCGTGTGCCGTTGCACTGGCCCTCGGCATGGCGCTCACCGGCCACGCGCGCCTCTTGCGATCGCGCCTGCTGTTGGTCGCGATCGCGACCGTGCTGTTGCTGACGCTCCCCAACGCGCTGTGGCAAATTACGCACGGCCTGCCGATGCTGGAGACGCTGCACAACGATCAGCTGAACCGGCACGCGTTGGCCAACGGCATGGCCGACGAGTCCCCCAACCGCTGGATCAACGCGCTTTATATGTTCGGCCTGCAGTTCGCCTACAACAACCCCGCGTACGCCGCCGTGTGGATTTGGGGCCTGGCGTGGCTATGGCGCTCCGATCGAAGCGATCGCGATGACATAGGGAGATACCGCTATTTGGCCGTGGCGTATTTGCTGTTGTTCGTCGTGCTGATCGCGACGATCGGCCGCGGCTACTACATTCAGGGCTTCTACCCAGCGTTGTTTGCGGCCGGCGCCGTCGCCATCGAGCGGGCGCTCGACGCGAGACGCGCGCGCTCGCGCGGGTGGAACGGCGCGCAGCCCGCGATTCTGGCGGGGACATTCGTGCTGGGATTGCCGATGTTTCCGCTCTCGATCCCCGTGCTCTCGCTGCCGAGCTACATGGCGTACGAGCGCGCGATCGGGCTCAGCCGGCCGGCGCCGCCCGACAACGCATATCACCTCATCAATCCGATGTTCGCCGACCAACTCGGCTGGCCGGCCATGACGCAGACCGTCGCCGGAGCGTACTGGGCGCTGCCGGCGCGGCAGCGAAACATTACCGCAATCTTTGCGGACCGGTATGCCTACGCGGGGGCGCTCGATTTCTACGGTCCTCGCTACGGACTGCCCACCGTGATCAGCCCGAACAACAACTACTATCTCTGGGGCACGCGCGGCTACACCGGCCAATCCGTGCTCGCCGTCGGAGCCACGGACTACCGGCTGTTGTTGCGCTGGTTCGGCAGCGTGCGGCAAGTCGCGGTCTACCGCAACGATCTGCGCTGGATGCTCGAAGGGCCGCTTCCGATCTATTGGTGCACGCGCCCGCGCGCGCCGCTGCCCGCCATGTGGCCGCACTTCAAGTACTACGGCCTATAAGACGGAAGGAATCGCTTTTCCAGGAGTCTGAGTTACCGACAGCACCATGGAAAACGTGCACGCGGAGCGCTCCGCCGGCTGGTCGGTCCTCTGTTACGTCGCGATTCAAGTGATCGCCACGCTCATGACCAATGGGCTGCCGTCCGTGCAGGCACGACCGGAAAACGCCGCGCTGGCAATCGACGTTCGGCACGTTCCCGTGCTGATCGCCGCCTGGCTCACGTTTCCCGCGGCCGGCTTCTTCCTGTGGTTTCTCGTTGGACTCCGCACGTATCTCAGCGCCGCGCCCGAGGGACGCCAAGAGGGTCTGCCAACGCTCGCGCTGGTCGCGGGCGTCGTGATGGTCTCCTGTTCGCTCATCGCGGCGGCGTTTGAAACGGCCGCGGTGTACGCGCCGCCCGATGCCTTCGCGCACCAAGGGCTGTCGGGCATGTACGACGCGTTCGTCTTCACGCAGGGTTGCCTCGGCTACGCGCCCGTTTCGATCTTCCTCTTCGCGGCGGCGCACAGCATTCGGCGTCACGAATCGGCGCCGTCGTGGCTCGCCTCGCTCGGATACGTTGCGTCGTTCGGCGCGGCGCTCGCGACGTTCTCGATCTTCTTTTCTGGGCCGCCGCTCGGCCCCGGCGAGATCGCGTCGGGCATCGTCGGAGCCCTGCCGGCTGCGATCTGGCTGGTCTGCGCCGGCATCGTGCTGATTCAGAGCAAGCGCGGTTCTTCGGGATTCTCCAGCACGTCGGCCGCATCGTAGTTCGCGTTGTTGACCCGGCGAGACACCTGACGCACTTCCATCTTCGCCGGGTCCAGGGGACGCAACAGCTGCTGCAAAATTTCCGGCGGTAACGGCCCCGGTTCCAGCCAGACCTCGAGTTGTGCCCCCGTGAGAATCACCGGCATGCGATCGTGCACCGCCGCGACCAGGGGATTCGGTTCGCACGTGATCACGTCGCACGCAGCCGTCTCGCCTTGCGCCTCCCACAATCCGGCGAGCGCGAACGGCTCGCGGGAGCGCAACGTGTAGTAATACGGGCGACGGTCGCGCCATTCGTAGAAACCGTCGGCAAACTCAGCGCAGCGCCGCGAGACGGGGCCGCGCCGCGCCAATACCGACTCGGCCCGAATGTTGACGCGACCTCGAATTCCCCAGCGCAGAAGCTCGGCCGTATCGCGACCGTCGTTGCGCACCGCGAGCACTTCTTGCGTGGGGGCGATGTTGTACCGCGGCTGCATGGCCGGTATCCGCGTCTCGCTGAACTCCGGAAACCGAATTGCCGGGAAGGCAGCTCGCAGCCGCGCCGGATCCGCGAGCGAATACCTGCCACACATTCGCGCTGGAGTTTTCGCGGAGCCGGGCGAATACCAGGCAAGCAGGAGGAACGTACGTTGTTCAATCGCCGCCTTTGCCTTGCAATTCTCGTCGGGCTCGCCGCGTCGCCGCTCGGCGCCGCCGCCCAATCGCGCCCCAGCGTCGCCGTTTTGGACTTCTCCACGCGGGGCCTCAGCTCGAACTGGTGGGGGGCCGTCGAGCCCGGCGTGGCCCTGAGCGATCTGGTGACCGACCGGCTCGTCAACGGCGGCCACTTCAACGTGGTCGACCGCTCGCACTTGAGCTCGACGCTGGCGGAGCATCAGCTGTCGGCGAGCGGCGAGGTTGATCCGCGCACCGCCGTTCAAGCCGGCCGCATGACCGGCGCACGATTTCTCGTCACAGGAAATATTCTGCAGCTCGATCAGACGGGTGCGAGCGGCGGGAGCGCCGGCAGCCTGTTGCCGGGATGGGTCGGCGCGGCGGCGGGCGGCGTATCCACCCATCGCGTCACGATCAAGGTTGCGGTGCGCGTGGTCGACGCGAGCACGGGTCAGATCGTGCAGAGCTTCTCAGACGAAGAGACGCGCACGGGCACCTCGTGGAACGCGGGCGGCTTCGGCGGTGGCGTCGCCGGCTCGTACAACAATCAGCAGTTCGTCAACAGCGACATGGGTCACCTCATCGACGACGAAGCCGCGAAGATCGTCAACTCGATCGATCCCAGCCGCTTCGCGGCCGGACCGGCCGCACCGGCGTTGAGCGGCCACATCGCCGCCATCGACGGCAGCAACATCATCATCGACATCGGCGAAAACCGCGGCGTGCAGGCCGGCCAGCAGTTCGATATCGTCAAAGTGAAGTCGTTCGTCGACCCGACCACGCATCAAGTGCTGCACGTCAACGAAAACATCGGCCGCCTGCAGATCGATACGGTCAGTTCCAACGCCGCCGTCGGCCACGTTATTTCCGGCCGCGCCGCGGTCCGAATGATGGTAACCGCTATTCCGTAAAAAGCTCGGGGTATGCCACCCTCCGTTTTCTCGTTATCTTTAGCTTTGGGTGGCGGCGGCAGGGAGCGTGAGGGCGCGTTCCACTTTCACGACGCGCGTCTTCGTGACGCGATCGTGCAGCAGCACGCGCCGCCACACGAAGCTCATCGGCAGGATCAACCACCATAACAGCGCGACGACGAAGTAACGCGCGAGCGTGCGGCCGACGCTCGGGCGGCGGAATTCGACGGTGACCACGCGCAGGCCGGCGATCATCATGCCGAAGGTCTGCCCCGCCAGGATGACGAGCAGCGCGAGATAGAGCGGAAACCAAAAGAAGAAGCCGAGGTGCCCGATCGCACGGCCGGCGGCGTTCCCGAGGCCTCGCAGCGACAGCGGGACGTCGGCTCCCAGCATTTTCAGCGCCGGTCCCTCATCGGTAAACTCGAACGGACCGACCGTTTCCGGCGTCGCGCTCGGCGCCGGGCTCGGCGAGGACGCGCTCCCCATCGCGGGATTCTTCCAGACGAAGCCGGGACGGTCGACGTGAATGCCCGGCTTCGCATCAGACTTCTCGTCGATCCTGATGTGGCCGACGCCCGGCGCGGTGACGTCCACGTTGCCCGGCGTGACCGCCGTGTGGGCGGAGTCCAGCGACCGGCTCGCAAGCACGGTCGTTACGTGGCCGCCGAACGACGTAATGATCGCCGACACGACGATCGCGTCGATCGCGTACGCCGCGAAACGGCGCCACCACCCGGCGCAGTCGCGGGTCGAAACCTTGGTCTCGCCGGGCGCGGCGAGCGCGGGCGGCTCGGCGCTGCGCTCGCGCAAAAACCACGCCTCCGCCTGCGCGTACGCCTGCGAAGCGATAAAGCGACGCAGCGACGCGATGCGGCGCGTCGCATAGGGTTCGGCGCTCAACCATTCGCCCAGCCGCAACACGGCGTCGTTTTGAATCTCAGCATGCTGCTCGGCGAACGCCCGATAATCGA
>JAFAQW010000037.1 GCA_019245995.1 Vulcanimicrobiota bacterium
TCCTACCGGCACCGCTGCGTGCGACGATACAAGACGATTGGGCCTTGGCGAAGGGCGACGCCGTATCGACCGTTTCTCACCAGCTCGCGCAGTGCCGCGCCGTACTCTTGGAGCCGCGGCGAATCGGGAAAGTCGCGATCCACTAAAACATAACACGCCGCCTCGGGGATCTGCGGCGATTCCGGGAGCAGCGTCGCCCGCGAGTCGCGCAGCGCCAAATGCGTGTAGGCCTCTTCCTGCGTGGCGACATCCTGGCCGGCAGGAAGTCGCGCGAGGAAACGGTCGAGGTTCACGTCGCGCGGCTGGACCGCGCGCAGATTCAGCGCCGGATGCAGCGGATTCGCGACGACGAACTCGGCGCAGCACAACACGACGCACGCAACGATGGCGCGCCGCGCGCGCCGCGGCTCCAACGCCGGCATCGCGCAAGCGTAGGCGACGAGCACGTAGCCGATCCACGCGCCCGCGTAGTGCGTGCCGAGCGTAAACGTCGTGGGCAACCGCGAGAACAAAACCTCGCACAACGGCGCGAGCGCCAGCCAAAAGTACCTCGACCGCAACGGCAGAAAAATCAGCGGCGTCAATACGAGCAAGAGAAATCCAAGGCGCGCGCCGACGGCACCGAAAAGATCGCGCGCGTCGGCGGCCCGCCAGGCGTAAAAGCGCTCGGGCTGCCAACCCCCGTTCGTCGCTGCGGCGGCATGCGGCGCAATGACGGCGAAAAACAGCACGATCACCGCTGCGGAAAGGATCGCGATCGTGCCCGCGATGCGCCCGCGTGGCGTGCCGCGGAAGTGCCACGCGCCGAGCAATCCCCCCACCGTTAAAAATGCCGCCTGATCTTCTTTAATGGTGAGAACGACGCACGCGGCGAGCAACGTCCAGCCGGCGCGTCCGGCGTCGAACGCGTACAGCAGCCACGCGACGGCGGCGGGCGCGAAACCGTTCTCGTGAAAGTCACCAAAAATCAGGCCCGCCAGGGGCGGATAGAGCCACGCAACCAGCGCGGTGCCTCGCGCCACTGTGATGCTGTTGCTATGCCTCAGTGCGAGCGCGTAGAGCGGCGGTGCCACGAGCGCGCCGGCTACTGCTTGCAGCGCGATCAACGCGATCGAGGAGCGAGCCGCCGTCATGACCGCTCCAACGGCGTACAGTATCGGGGAGAAGTGAAACGCCCAGTGGCTGCCCTCGATGGGGTTGCAGAAACAACCGAACGCGCTGGCCGCCGTCTGGGCAAAGATGCCGAAGTCGACGAGGTTGCGATGCACCAAGTACTTCAGCGCGCCGAGGCCCGTGAACAGCGCCGCATACGCGAGGCATCCGACCCATAGAGCCCTATCTCGCACTACGCCAGCGCGCGCCGCTGCTGTAAATACGGCCAGATAAACGTGTCGATCTGACCGTCGAGCACCGCGGAGACGTTGCCCGTCTCGACGCCGGTGCGGTGATCCTTTACCAATTGGTACGGCTGCAACACGTACGAACGAATCTGCGATCCCCACTCGTTGGCTTGACGCTCGCCGCGCAGATCGGCCAGCTTGCGATCGCGCTCCTCGGCCGCGCGTGCCACGAGGCGCGCGCGCAGTATTCCGAGCGCCACGTCGCGGTTTTGCGCCTGCGAGCGCTCCTGTTGGGATGCGACGACGATGCCCGTGGGAACGTGGACGACGCGAACTGCCGACTCCGTCTTGTTGACGTACTGGCCCCCGGCGCCGCCCGACTTGAAGGTCTCGATTCGAAGGTCGTCGGGATTGATGTCGATCTGGGCGCTCTCGACGGCGTCGACCTCCGGAATTACGTCCACGGCGGCAAACGACGTGTGCCGGCGATGCGCCGCATCGAAGGGAGAGAGCCGCACGAGCCGATGAACGCCGCGTTCGCTCTCCAGCATGCCGTACGCGTTTCGCCCACGCACGAAAAACGTAATGGACTTCAGACCAGCCTCTTCGGCCGCCGACTCCTCGACGATGCGGGTCGCGAAATCCTTGGATTCCGCCCAACGGAGGTACATCCGCGCGAGCATGGCGGTCCAGTCCGCGGCGTCAACGCCCCCCGCGCCCGCAAAAATGCTTAGGATCGCGTTGTGATGGTCGAACTCGCCGCTGAAGCTCGCGGCCATCTCGAGCTCATCCAAGCCCGTTGCGGCGGCGCCGATGCTCTGCTCAACTTCCCCTTCGGCGGCCGGATCGTCCGCGAATAGTCCGAGAATTTCGCGCGAGTCGCGCAAGCGCTGGCTGATGCGGTCGATGGCGGCGCACTCATCTCGCAGCTCCGCCAGCTCTTTCATCACGCGTTGGGCGGGGTCGGCGTCGTTCCAAAACTCAGGGGAACGGGAGCGTTCGTCGAGCTCGGCTATGCGGCGGCGTTTGGCCGCGTCGTCAAAGACGCTCCTTGAGCGCCTCGAGCCGTTGCTCGAGCCGGGCGATGTTGGTGAGTTGCGTGTCGCTCATCTTGGCAGCACCCGATTTTCTCTACGCTGCGGGGTCCCCTTGTCGCGCCACGCGTGCGTCGTGATTCGAGCAGCAACTTTTCTCTGGAGGTTTCAGGATGTACGTTCAACCCCTCGACGCGCCCGGCGCCGGCGCGCTTTCGGCTCCCACGGGCAACGCGCAAGGCAACGGCACGCTGATGGCCGGCGGTATGGCGCCCGCCGCGGGCGACAACGTCACGCGGTTTGTTCCGCCGTGGTTCAATCAAGGCGCCGGCGGATCGCCGCAAACGTTTTTTACGCCTCTGATGGGTATGCTCCAGCAGCTCATGCAGATGCTCTCGTCGTTGCTGGGCTACGGCTGCAACGGCTCATCGGGCAACGGCCTCGGTTGCCCGCCGTACGGAAACCAGCAGTACTTCCACAACGCGACGGGCTCCAGCGAAGGCGATCCGCATCTCTCCTTCAAAGGCGAGCACTGGAATAACATGGGGTCGCAGCCGAACTTGCTGAACTCCAATTCGATTGCCGGCGGGTTTCGCATTTCCACGCAGGCGACGGCGCCTAACGAACGGGGCGTCACGTGGAACCGCTCGGCGACGGTCACCTTGAACAATGGCGGAACCACCGTGAGTCTCAACCGCGGCGGGCAACCGGAGATCAGCAGTTTCGGACGCGACATCTCGATCGCGTGCGGCCAGACCCTTCAACTCGGCGACGGCGAATCGGTCACGCGTCAAGAGAACGGATCCTTACAGATTCTCGCGCGTAACTCCGAAGGAGGCTCCATCGAGACCACGCTCTCGGCCAACGGACGCGGGGTGAACGTGGACGTTAGCGCGCACAACGTCGATCTGGGAGGGACGCTCGTCAACGGCTACGACCGGCGACGCGACGGCGAAGGCGACCGCGATCCGATCCCGGTGGACCCGCCGATCGCGTACGGTCCAGTCGCGACCCCCGTGCAGCCGCCCATCGTTCCGCCCCTCGACCCGTCGCCGGTGAATCTCTATCCTGGCCTCTAGAGCTTCAGAAGCAAGCAGCTCCGGCGCGCGGTCTTAAAAGACGGCGCGCTCCTGCATTGTGCAGGGGATACCATCGCGCCGCGGAAGGGCGCACTTTCCCTGCTAGGTATCCTCTAGCTACTCCTTACGAGAGAGGTTCACTTGCGTATGTATCAGCGTTCGCGGCTTGCCGGCATTTTAGGGTGCGCGGCAACGCTTGCAATGGTTGGCTGCGCCTCGAGCAGCGGCGTCTCGCCCTTGGGCGGAGCGACCGCAACGCAGCAAAGCGGATCCATGATTCCCGCGGGACGGGAGTGGATCTATTCCGGTGGCGTGCTCTATCACACTCCCCACTACATGCCCACGCGTCAAAACGCCAGCAAGGTCCGGCAGACGATTGCCCTGTCGTACGGCGGCGGCGAGGTGCTGGTCGCGCCCAAGGTCTATTTGATCGCCTGGGGCTTCAAGGCGTACGGCGATCCCAGTAAGGTCAAGAAGTTGCTGCGCCGTTACGACCGTTACATCGGCGGCAGCGGCCACAACAACATCTACACCCAGTACTACATGAAGTCGGGCGGAAGCACGATCTACATCACCAACCCGTCGAATCAAGACGGCGGCGAGTGGAACGACAACACGACCCCGGTTCCCACCCATCCCACCGACGGACAAGTAGCGCAAGAAGCCCTCAACGGAGTGGCGCACTTCGGCTACGATCCCAACGGCTCGTACGTCGTCGCGACGCCGACGCAGCACAGCAGCCAGGGATTCGGTTCGGTCTGGTGCGCGTACCACAGCGCCACGACCTACAACGGAAAGTACGTCTCCTATACCAATCTGCCGTACATGCCCGACGCGGGCGCAAACTGCGGCGCCAACATCATCACGGCGCCGCCGGATGAGAGCGGCACCGACGAGGGCGTGACGATCGTCGAAGGCCACGAGCTCGGTGAGTCCATCACCGACCCGGTGCCGTTCAGCGGCTGGAACAGCAGCTACGGCGAGATCGGCGACCTCTGCGCCTGGATCAACATTCAGAACGACGCGTTCGGCCCGAAGTCATACACCTCGCAGCCGATGTGGAGCAATGCCAGCTCCTCGTGCGTCCACACGTATCCCTAAAGGCACATTAAAAACCCCGGCCTAGCCGAGGAAAACACGCGAAGGGCCGCTCGTTGATCGGGCGGCCCTTTTTCGCGCGGGATTCGCAAGGGCCAAATTGGGGAATATTGGCCCCCGGAGGTACCAATCGCATGCAAGACGATCGAACCGTCATAGTTGATAGAGATAATGCCGCTAGCCCCGTCGCGTGGATCGTCGGCCTCGTCATCGTCGTGGCGGCCATTCTCTTCGTGCTCTTCTACTGGCATCCGTGGAACACGACCTCGACAACGAATAGCACCACCACGATCACGCAGCCCGGAGGACAGGCCGGGAGCGGAACCGGCTCGGGAGGCACGAGCAGCAGCACCACAAACTCGTCGTCGAATACCTCGCCTCACTAAGACGTTTCCGGCGCGCTCGATTCTGTTCGGCCTCGCCATCGTGCGGGTCGCAGTAACGAGCGCGCCCGGAGATCGCTCGGTCACCGGGGTAGTTACTGCGTGTCGACGGGCTCGTTCGACGGCGTTTCGGTCAGAAACGACGACGTCGGGTATTTTGCCTTGATGGGGACGAACGGACGCGGCCCCTTCGTGAAGTCGAAGACGTTGTCCATGCCGCCGGCTCGAACGTCGGTGTAGCCGTCTTTCTCTGGACCGAGCGGCGGAAGGTCGAAGGCCTGCTCGATGAGGTTCAGTATTGTTCCGAACTCGTAGCGCAGATGCGACACGTAGCCCTTGCGCGCATACGGTGAGATGATGAGGCACGGAACGCGAATGCCCAGGCCGCGAAAGTCGAGCTGTCGTGGCGGCGCATCGTCGTACCAGCCGCCCCAGTCGTCCCACACGACGACGATCGCGCTGGTCTTCCAGTACGCGCTCTCGCCGATCGCGTTGACGACCGAGGTCACCCAGGATGGCCCACGATCGCTGAAATACGCCGGATGGTCGGAATCCTTCGCGCTCGGCGTCACCCACGAAACCGATGCGAGCTTGCCTTCAGCGGGATCTTTTAAGATGCGCGTCTGCGGCGCGATGATGCTGCGGTTCCAGTCAGGACCGTAGCGGACCGATTCGATCTCTTCGAAAGGCTCCCACATGCCTGCGTCGAGCTTGTGCGTGGCGTAGATCTTCCAACTGACCTTCTTCGCGTCGAGCGTCGTCGCGATCGTGTTGAACTGATCGAAACACGGAAACGGACCGTCGAAGGTCGGCTTCCGGGGAAGGCCGATCACGGCGCTGCGCGTACCGGGCGGCGCGTCGCAGTCGTCCGGCTCCGCCGATGGGAAATCGACTTCGGCCTTC
>JAFAQW010000046.1 GCA_019245995.1 Vulcanimicrobiota bacterium
TTCCGACGACGTCCTTGCGTCCGGCTTCCGCGATGAAGCCGCGATCGAGCAGCGTGTTGACGACGCTGTCGGAGTTCACGCCGCGGATGGACTCGATTTCACCGCGGGTAACCGGTTGCAGGTGAGCGACGATCGCCAGCGCCTCCATCGCAGGCGTTGAAAGCGTGGTCTTGGGCGGCAACAGATAGGCCTCGACGACGTCGCGAACGACGGGCGATGTGGCGAAGCGATAGCCGCCGGCGACCTCGCGCAGCACGATTCCCCGGTCGCCGTACTCCGCTTCCATGCGCTGCAACGCCGCGGCGACGTCTACTTCTTCTGCTCTCAGCAGTTTCGCCAGCTGCGGGATCGACAGCGCCTCACTCGCGACGAAGAGCAGCGCCTCCAGCGGACGCTGCAGTTGCCGCGCCGTTTGCTCGATCTCGACCGTCACGCGGCACTCCGGCGAAAGAGGCGTATGTCGTCGAGCGGCTCCGCCTGTTCGAAGCGTAACCGGCGGCGCGCAATCAACTCGAGCACCGCGAGAAAGGCGAGGATTACGGCGTCGCGCGTCATTCCCAGCTCTCGGCAGAGCTCTGAAAACAGAAGCTCCCCGCGTTCCTTCAATCGCTGCATGATGTAATCCATCGAAGCCAGCAACGACATTCGCTCCCGCGCAATCGTACGCTTTTGCGGACGAGCGGCGGTGAGCATGGCGAGGAAGGCGCGCGTCAGCTTGTCGGGGTTGATATCGAAGCGCTGGATCACGTCGCCAACGGGATCGCCGGTCTCGCGGTAAAAAAACGACGCCGCTTCCGCCTGGCGCTCGCGCAGCTCGTCGCCAAAATCGCGGTACTTGGAATACGCGATGAGGCGGCGCCGCAGGCGCTCTTCCACCTCTTCGGGCGTCTCCCCGGGCTCTTCGGCGAACTCCGACGGCACCGGTGGCAAGAGGGCCTTGGATTTCAGAAAAACCAGCGTCGCCGCGATCACGAGGTATTCGGCCGCGACCTCCACTTCCAGAGTCCGCATCAGCCGCACGTAGTCGAGGTACTGTTGGGCCACGTGCGCGAGCGGAACCGTGGCGACGTCGAGTTGCTGCTCCTTGATGAGATGCAGCAGTAGGTCGAGGGGCCCGTCAAACGCCTCGAGGCGAACGCGGAAATCGTTCAGGAACTCAGGGTTCCCGCCAGCGGCACGGCAACGGCAGGCTCGCCGAACGCGTCCGGATGCGCCTGCAAGAACTCTACCGCCAAGTCGATCAGGCGCTTTTCGTTGACGTATTTGAGCGCCTTGCGGGCCTGCGCGACATCGAACCAGCGCGCGTCGTCCACCTCGTGGTCGTGGTTGGCGGGATCGCCCGAGAGGTATCGCATCAAGAAGAAGGTGACGGACTTGCGATGTTTGGCCTTGCCCACGTAAAACCAGTACGTGATCTCGTTGAGCCGCGTGATGAGCTCGCCCCAGCAGCCCGTTTCCTCGCGAACCTCCCGAAGGGCCGCCTGCTCGGTCGATTCCCGGAGCTCGACGTGGCCTTTGGGCAGCGTCCAAATGCAGCGCTGGACGCCGCGCCCGATCAGCAGCGCATCGTAGGTCGAATCACGCCGGCGCAGCAGCAATCCGCCCGCCGACACTTCGTACTTGATCCGCATGACGCTCCGGCTCTGGGATAGGGAAGGGGGCCGCGTTGCGTCCCCCCGATTACAACTATTATAACGTCGCAGCCCAAGAAGCGGCTGCGACAAGGTTCTCCCTTTTTTCAGCCGTAGAGCTCGCGGCCGTTCCTTCCGCGCACCGCAGTTGCGCCGAAATTCGTGTGGCGACGTCGGCCGCCATAACGCGCAGCTCGGGCACGGCCGTCGCCTCGAAGCGGCAGCCCCGGACCAGGGAGCCAAGGACCTTCAGCCGTTCGACCGGCGCACCGTCGGAGGCCAGGGCACTCAGGGTGCCGTCGACTCGCAGACCCACGCCGTGCGAGTCGGCCGCGACCAGCCCGTCCTCGAGCAACTGCCGGATCAACGGATCTCGTGCCAACATCGCTGCTTTCCCGACGCCGGTACAGTTCACGATCCAGTCGGGGTGCAACGTTGCCGAGCTCCCATCGCGCAGCGCGATCGTGGCTTCACCGGCCACAAACCCTTGCAAGCGTCCGGCATACGTCGCCAGGCGACCCTCGCGCTCGTAGGCCGCACGAACGGCGTCGACCTCCGCCGGCGCGCGATGGCGGCGACGGTCCCAGCGCGAGCGCAAGTGGCGATCGAAGCGCCGCTGCTCTGCCGGCGGCAGCCGGCGCCAGAGCGTTTCGGAGTCGTTGCGCAGCGCGTCCACGACGGCGCGCCAATCGAACCCGCGCCGCTGTGCCGTGCGCACGTGCGCGCGAAAGCTCCGCAGCAGCGCCCGGGCGTCGTGCGTGTCGAGCGCCACAATGAGGTCGTACGGAAGAACTTCGGCGTGCACTTCCGGATAGTGGCCGCGCCGCGAGAGCACCGAGATGCGACCACGATGGCCCGAGGCACCGAGCGCACCGATCACGTCGAGCGCGCTGAGTCCGGAACCCAGAACGAGCACGTGACCGCCAACGGTGCGAAAATCGAAGTTCCACGGATTGCCGACATAACCGGGATGAATGCGCACTTCGGCAGGCAGAAAATCGTCGTTGGGCGGCGGATTCCCGGTCGCCAACACGACGCGATCGGCTGCAAACTGCGTACCACCGTTCGACGTCACGACGAAGCCCGCGCCATAGGGCCGAACGTGCCCGACGGCTTCGCGCACCAGCGTGAATCTGCCGCGCCCGAAGAGCGGTCGCGCCACGTCGCCGACGTATTCGCCGTAGAGCCTGCGCGAGACGAAATCCGTGGGACTGCCGCGCGGGCCGAGCCAGCGAACGAAATGCTGCGGATCGTCCGCGAACATGCTCATCGCGCCGGCGCGCGTATTCAAGAGATGCTCGGCATGGCGCGAGCCGTAGGCGGCGCCCCGTCCCAATTCATCCGGCTCGAACAGCGCGAGCGCGACGTGGCCCGAAGCCGACCGTGACAAGTGTGCGGCCACTGCGCAGCCGCAAAATCCTCCGCCGATAACGGCGACGTCAAGCCGTATCATGTGCGATGCGCCGGCGCGTACGGAGAGAGGACGTCGTCGTAGCTGCTCGATGCCCTTTCGCAGCGCCGCGTCGACGGATCGTAGATGAGATAGTTGCTCAGCCGGCCCGAGTAAACGTGGAGCGAGACGGCCCCGCTCGAGCGCGGGGCGCAGACACGGTGCAGGTCAAAGCGGCCGGAGCGGGCGTCGAGGCCGCCGGGCGCGAGCAATCGCGACCCTGTCGCTTCGACGTCGGCGTAGCCCGGCACGTCGGCCGCATCGAGCCGAACGTAATCCTCAACGTGCAGGATCCCACGGAGCACGAGCATCCAGCAGTGCTGGTCCCCGTGATCGTGAATCGCCGACGTCGCCGCCGCATCCCAGTTCAGCAAGAGCAACTCGAAGTCGTCATCTGCGTACGCACAACTTCGCGTGTACGCGCCGCGGCTCGAGACTAACGGGCGGCCGTTCTCCTCCCAGCGCTCCGCCGCCTGGCTAAGCAAACGGGCCATGTCCCTATCGCCGCGACGCGGCGGCGGCTTGGCGCGAAGTTCCTCCACAAGCTGTCGAAGCAATGACACCCCCAAAACACCGTTAATGACTAAAGTTAATAACTTGAGTCACTTTTTCCCACGGGTCTGCGGGGTCCTTCTCCAAAACGCGCGCGGTCTATTGAGTGACGGCCGTCCTCCAACGGAGGTCGGGCCGCCTGGCGGCCGTCGTCTCGTCCACGCGGCCGACGGCGGTTATCGTCGGCGCGGCCTGCACGGCGTCCTGGTTTTTCTTCGCCTTTT
>JAFAQW010000050.1 GCA_019245995.1 Vulcanimicrobiota bacterium
ACGCGGCAATCAAGGGCCGATCGGAGATCGGCGGCGCCGCCGTGGCGATCACGATGGTCGACGTCGTCGTGTTCTTACCCATTGCGTTTTTGCCCGGAATCGTGGGAGCCTATCTACGGGAGTTCGGCACCGTTATCGTCATCGCGACGCTCTTCTCGCTGCTCGTCTCGTTTACGCTGACGCCGCTTCTGGCGGCGAAGTGGAGCGTCAAGGAGCGCACCGCGGAGGCTCCCGGATGGATGGTCGCGCTGGGAAACTGGAAGGTGGAGCTCGCGCTGCTCGCGGCCGCCGTGCTGGCAATCGTGATTCCGTGGCCGTTAGCGGATTTACGCGCAATCGTCCCCATCATGCTGATCGCCGTCTTGATCCTGAACGCGTTCGTTCAGCGCTACGACCGCATTCTCACGTGGTACAAGACCGTCGGCCTGCCCTACGCGCTGCGCCACGGTCTCTTCGTCGTCTTCGTGTGCGGAGTGCTGTTGATCAACGCGCTCACGCTGGCGGCCGGGGCGGGCAAGGCGACGATCGCCGTGGACGTCGTGATTTTCGTGTTGGCGGCCGTGTGGCATCTCGTCGGCTTCATTCTGCGCAAACGCATGCGCGAAGAGAGGCTCGCATACCGCTGGACTCCGCCGTCGAACGGCAAGCGCAGCTTCTCGTTCCTCTACCATCGCTTCTTCGATCTTCCGATGAACGGACTGCGCGTCGGTGTGCGCTGGTTCTACGCGACGGGCCGCGCTCCTCGCCTAACGATCGCGACGTTCGCTTTGCCGATCGTCTTGGCCGTCGTCTTTCCGCTGCTCGGAGCGATCAACTTCGACTTCGTTCCGCAGATCCAAACCGGCGAGATCAGCATGACGGTCACGTATCCGCCCGGCACGCCGATCCTCGTGACGGAAAAATACGTCAGCCGGCTCGAGAACGCAATCATGAAGATCGACGGGATCAAGGCGGTGAGCTCGACGGTCGGGCGTAAGCCGCAAGGCTGGGGCAACGCGATCGGCGACAACTATGCGCGCCTCGACGCGCAGACGCTGCCCGAACGCCGCCACGACACCTACAAGATCATCGATCAGGTAAGAAAACTCGGCTATCTCGTGCCGGGCGGCGACTTCCAAGTCTCCGGCGACAGCGGCGGCGGCTCCGGGGCGACGATCTTCTACTCGCTCTCCGGGCCTGAAGACGAAATCGCGCCGGCGGCTGAGAAGGTCGCGCAGTTCCTCCGGAATACGCCGGGAAGCGTCAACGTTCAGACGAGCAACGAGGCCGCAGCGCCGCGGCTGAACGTCAACGTCGACCCGCAGAAGGCCGAGGTGCTCGGCGTAGCGCCGGCCGACGCGGCCAGCGCCGCCCGGCTGGCCATTGACGGCGGAATCGCGACGCGCGTCCGGTCGGAGAACGGCCTCGTCAACGTGCGCGTGCAGTTTCCTCTGGCGAATCGCACGACCGTCGATCAGTTGAGCGACGTCCGCGTACGGGCGCAGGATGGAACGCTCGTTCCACTCGCCGACGTGTCGAACTTCCAGTGGACCAAGGCGCCGCTGCAGATCAAGCGCTTGAATCGCCAGCGCGTCGTGGACGTGTACGGCGATACGCTTCCCGGATACTCTCTGGGCGCCGTAACGGGACCTCTCGAGAAGAAGTTGCGGGAGCCCGGCTTCTTGCCCGAAGGCGTGCAGTTGACGGCGCAGGGCGACACGCAATACATGAACGAGACGATGGCCAACATGGGCATCGCGCTGCTCACGTCGTTCATGCTGGTCTACATGTTGATGGTCATCCTCTACGGATCGTTCCTAGAGCCGCTGATCGTGATGTTCTCCGTGCCGTTGGCGATCATCGGCGCGCTCGTCTCGCTCTCCTTGATGCATCTGGTCGAACCCAACGCCGGCCAGTCCCTCAACATCATCTCGATGATCGGCATCATCATGCTCTTCGGACTCGTGGCCAAGAACGGCATCCTGCTCGTTGATTACTCGAACACGTTGTGCCGGCGCGGCCTGCGCGTGCGCGACGCGGTGATCGAGGCGGCGGGAACGCGCTTTCGGCCTATCCTCATGACGACGTGCGCGATGATCTTCGGCATGCTGCCGCTGTCGCTCGGATTCGCCGAAGGCGGCGAATGGCGGCAAGCGATGGGTACGGTGATCATCGGCGGCTTGCTTAGCTCCTTGATCCTCACGCTGTTCCTGGTGCCGCTGATCTACAATACCTGGATCGGGTGGCTGGAGCGCCGCGCCGATTGGCGTGCGGTTAGAGGGACGACCGAGCCGTTTGGGGAGCAAATCCGCAGGGTAGAGGTCCGCGCATGAAGAGATTGTCGCTGATTCTTGCATTGGCCGGGGCGGCGTTGGCCCCACTCAGCGTGGAGGCGCAGCAGTCCGTCTCGGTGATTGTCAACGGCCAACCGATGAGCTTTGCCGTTGCTCCGATGGTCCGCGCGGGGCGCGTCTTCGTGCCGCTACGGGGAATCTTCGAGCGGCTCGGCGCGAGCGTCGTCTATTCGAACGGCCAGATCAACGCGACCGCGAGCGGCCGTTCGATTTCGCTGTCCATCGGATCGACGCAGGCGACCGTCAACGGACAGCCGCAGACAATTGACGTCGCGCCGTTC
>JAFAQW010000096.1 GCA_019245995.1 Vulcanimicrobiota bacterium
CGTGGAGTCCATGTAGACGTCGAGGGTGAGATAGCATCCCGCCTTGCCGTTGCATTGGGTCAAGTTGGGGACGTCGATCTTTGCCTGTCCTTTAAGATGAAAACCGATGGGGTTGCCATCGCGTGACGGTTTTGGGTCGGGCGAAGCGATCGCGGCTTGCTGTCGTGCGGCGAAGCCGAAGAAGAAGAAGAAAACGGCGATGAGGGCGGCTCCGAAGGCCGCGGAAGCCGGCGAGAGTCTCATTGCGCCTCCTTGCCATTACGGCGAAGCAGCTAAGGCGCTAAAGCTTACGAGCGGAAGGCCCCCTTACCTGCTTTGGCGGCAGGCTTAGCGCTGCAGCAAGTCGTCTTCCGCCCGCTTCGAGAGCGTCGTCAGCACCGACTCGCTCACGCGCGATTCGCTCTCGTAGCCGCGCGCAGCCGACGTGCCGATGCCGCCCTCGGACGGCAGCAGGCGCGCCACCAGGCTGAGCGCGCGAACCGTGAGCGACGGCAGCAGATGCTGCAGCGTGGCGAGGATCTGCGCGGGGAGCGAGAGCACGACGAGCTCCTCGTCACCGAGCGCTGCGGTGACGACGCGGCGCGCGGCGCTGTGGGCCGACACCGACGTCAGCGGCAGCGCGGAGCCGAGCGAAAACCAGCCATATTCCGCCTGATTGCGCCCCTTGAACCAGGCGTTGCGCGGGCTGCCGGTGCGCATGAGGCCCGGGCAGATCGTCGTCACGCTCACGCCTTTGTGCGCGAGCTCCTCGCGCAAACCCAGCGAATAACCGAGCGCCGCGAATTTGCTGACGGTGTAGGGCAGCAGATGCGGGACCGCTACGAGGCCGCCGATGGAAACGATGTTGACGATTCGACCGTGCGGCGCTTCGCGCAGCGCCGGGAGCGCGGCCTCGACCGCGTAGTACGCTCCCCAAAAGTGCGTTTGCAAGGCGTCGGCGTAGTCGTCTTCGGTCATGACCGACGCCGGTCCGACTTCGATCGTTCCCGCGTTGTTGACCAGGATGTCGATCCGGCCGTAGCGCTCGACGACCGCGGCGATGAAGTTCTCCACGTCGTCGCGCTTGCGCACATCGCAACTGCGCGCCAGCACTTCGTATCCGCGGCCAATGAGGTCGTCGTGGGCGCGCCCTACTCCGGCCTCGTCACGCGCGCAGATCGCTAATCGCGCGCCGCGTTGCCCAAACTCGCGCGCCAACATCAAGCCTAACCCCCGCGATCCGCCCGTAATGACGACCACGGCGCTGGCGAGCTCGCCGTTGCCGGGACGCCGCAGCCGCCGAAGCAAGAGCGCGCCTCCCGCCAAAGCCGCCGCCGTCGAAATAATCATCCGTCGCCGCATGCGAGTGCTATACCCATATCCGGGTATGCTCGTCATACTGATGAATGCAGCAACGATCACGGTGAAAGCGCCGCGCGACGACGTCGCAGCCGTCTTTTCGAACGGAGACATCGTCCGCGAAGCGTTCGGCGATGAGGGGGTCCAGTGCCGCTTCTCTTATATTGACGCGCCAGGCGCACGCGGCACGGAGATCCATGCGAGCTGCGAGATGAATCAAAAGGCGATGAAATCGGCCTTGCGGAAGTGCCGCGCCCTGCTCGAAGCGGGCGAAATTCCAACGGGGGCGCGGCGGCGATGAAAGCCCTCGTGTGGCACGGTAAGCACGACGTTCGAACGGAAACCGTCGAAGATCCGCAGATTCTCAACCCGCGCGATGCGATAGTGGAGGTTACCACGACCGCCGTGTGTGGTTCAGATCTTCACATCTACAACGGCCTCGTTCCTGGATTGAAGCCCGGCGACATCTTAGGACACGAGTTCGTCGGGCGCGTCGTCGAAACGGGTTCCGGCGTCGACGACCTCCGCGAGGCCGATCGCGTCGCCGTGCCGTTTTCGATCGCCTGCGGAGGGTGCGACCTGTGCGAGCGCGGTCAAACGTCGCTCTGCGCGAACGCCAATCCGAACGCCGAGATGTTGGAGACGATGTACGGACACGGCGGCGGAGGCCTCTTCGGCTATTCGCATCTCTACGGCGGTTATGCCGGCGGACAGGCACAGTACGTCCGCGTGCCGTTCGCGGATTTCGGGCCGCTAAAGGTACCCGAAGAGATCGCCGACGAGCAGGCGGTATTGCTCACCGACGTTTTCCCGACGGCGTACATGGCGGTGGAAAACTGTGACATTCGGCCCGGCGACGTGGTCGCGATTTGGGGTTGCGGTCCGATTGGGCAGATCGCCGTGCGCTGCGCGTTCATGCTAGGTGCTGGCCGCGTCGTGGCGATCGACCGTTTTTCGTATCGCCTCGATCTCGCAAAAGAAGCCGGCGCGGAGACGATCAACCACGACGACGTGCCCAATATTCTGGAAGCGCTCTACGAGGTCACCGGCGGACGCGGTCCCGACGCGGTGATCGACTGCGTGGGGCTTGAGGCGCACGGAACGAGCGCCGACGCGGTGCTCGATTACGTGAAGCAAGCCGTGAAGCTGGAGATGGACCGGCCGCACGTGCTGCGCGAAATGATCCACGCGTGCGGACCCGGCGGTCGCGTATCGGTTCCCGGCGTCTACATCGGCTTCATCGACAAGTTTCCGATGGGAGCGTTCTTCGGCAAGGGGCTGCAGATGCGGGCGGGACAGACGCACGTCCATCGCTACATGCGACCCCTCCTCGAGCGAGTGCAGTTGGGACAGATCGATCCGTCGGTCATCGTCACGCATCGCGGCACGCTCGACGACGCGCCGCGCTTTTACGCCGACATGGCGGAGCACAAAGACGGGTTGCTCAAGGCGATGATGCGAGCCGTCTAAGACCTGCGGAGAGGAATAAGCCATGGTCGGTGAACTGACTGCCGACGCGATCGAGTCGCTCCTGCACTCCGAAATCGTAGCGCGTATCGCGTACGTGGACCGGCGCGGACTGCCCAACATCGTGCCGATCACGTACGCGTACGACGGCCGTTGCCTTTACGGCTACAGCCTCCTCGGTGCCAAGATGGAATTCATGTCGGCCAATCCCCAAGTCTGCATCGCGATCGACCGAATCGAAAGCGCCGCCGACTGGCGTTCGGTGACTGCACGCGGTGAATTCCAAGCGTTGCAGGGCGAAGCGGCCGAACAGGCGGTGGAGCGCATCTCCGATCGCTTGCGCACCTATGGCGCCGCGACGAATGCTCCGGTTCCGGCCTGGAAAACGTTCGTCGCGCGAAGTGGCGGAGCCGGCCTGGCGTATCGCATCGTGCTCTCTGCAAAGCAGGGCCGTTACTCCGCCTCAGCTTAAGGGTTCTTCACGTTGTTGAGCGGAGTGGTCCACCATATCGTACCCGCCCATCCTGGCTTGCTGTTCGGCACGAAGTATTCCTCGACATAGAGCCGTAAGAAACGCGCGAGCGGATAGCTGAAATCGACGTTTGCGCTCTGCGTGAGTACGCCGAGAGCGTTCGTCCACTCGTGGCGGTACGAAAGCATTCCCTGGTTGAAAACCGCCTCGTAAATCTCGAGCGTTTGAGCCGTGCTCGGGGTCGGGCCGAGCGAAGCTAGCCGTCCGCCGGGCAACGTGTTAAAGCCCGGATTGCTGTCGTGGGCGAACTGGTAGATCGCCAAGATTCCGGGGAAACCATACGTCGGATCGCGTTCCACATACGGTGCGAGCGACCAGTATTGGTCGAAGCCGCCTTCGGCCAATGGAAACGAGCCCCGCGAACCGTAGACGCCCGCTTCGGTGGGATATTGCGGGTTCGCATAAGCGACCTTGTATTGGAACGTCTTGTCAGTGTTCGCAAAATCGGTGCTGGCGCTCCAGTTCGAGCTTGCCGTTTCACCCTCGTACATGTAGCCCGCTTCGATATCCAAGCTGCCCCTCTCGTAGTTGAACTTCGCACCCCAGCGGTTCGCGTCGAGCTCGTAGGCGTGCTCTCCGACGGTAATTTGCGGCGTGGCAAACGGCGCGAGATCCATCCATTGGTTGAATGGGCCCGGCGCGGGCGCTTGAATGAAGCCCAGAAACAAGTGGCCGTCGCGATGCAGTAAGTTATTGTACGTCATCCAAAACGTATCCAGGTCCCCCGCGGCGTTATTCTGCCAGATCCATTGCTGGAAGTGGTATGTAACGTCGTCGCCCAAAAAGCCGACGGCGTGCACCGCAAGATTGCCGGGCGTCCACCGCGGCGAGCCGTTGACATCGTAGTTCAAATTCTCTCCGACCCACACCGGAACGGCGCGCTCCAAGACGTGCGGATCGAGCGATGAGTAGCCGGTACGCTGGACGTAGCGGCCATAGGTATTGAGCGCAGGCACCTGGGTGTGGCAAACGTTGCACTTGACGCCATACGCTTGCGCAAAAGGCGGCATGGCCGATGTTCGCAACGGCGCGCCGATCGCAAAGCCGATCAACGCACCCACGATTAAGGGACGGCTCACCGACGGCGGCCGACGTCCGTTCATTGTATGACGTTAACCGTCAGCGTCATGTTGGGATGTCCGGCTCCGCACATAACGGAGCAATGAAGGACGTACTTACCGGGCTTTTTCGGAGTAACTTCGACCGCCTTGAACGTACCGGGCTCGATCACGGTTTGTGGAATATTGAGCTCGGACGACTGCAGGCCGTGCACTCCCTCGCTCGAGGTCAAGCGTAGCGTCG
>JAFAQW010000239.1 GCA_019245995.1 Vulcanimicrobiota bacterium
CCGGCGAAGCTGTTCATGGGCGATACCGGATCCCTCGCGCTTGGAGCGCTTTTCGCGGGCGTCGCGATCCTCACGGGCGAGATGCTCTTGCTCCTGCTCATCGGCGGCGTGTTCGTTATCGAGGCGCTTTCCGTGATGCTGCAAGTCGCGTATTTCAAGGCCACGCACGGCAAACGGATCTTCGCGATGAGCCCCCTGCACCATCACTTCGAAGTTAGGGGTTGGCCGGAGACCCGAGTAACGCAACGCTTCTGGCTTGCCTCGGCGCTCTGTTCGTTGTTAGGATGGGTCATCGTGCGATGAGCGACATTTTTGGCCTCGAGCGCGGCGAATCGGCGCTGATCATCGGTCTCGGCCGCAGCGGACTCGCGTGCGTGGAAGTGCTGTCGCAGTTTGGGGTTACGCTTTACGCTACCGACGAACAGGACGAACGGCGGTTGGCCGAGCCGATTGCCGACGCGGCGCGCTTCGGCGCCCGGTTCGTACCGCCCCCGGAGCTCGGCTCGATCCTGGACGCAATCGATTTCGCCGTGCTGTCACCGGGCGTGGGGCCGACGTCGCCGGTGGTGCGCCGGCTCTACGAGTTCAACGTGCCGGTTCTGGGTGAGATCGAGCTCGCGTACCGTCTCTGCAGCGCACCGATCATCGCCGTTACGGGCACCAAGGGGAAATCGACGACGACGGCGCTCGTAGGTCATCTGTTGCGCGCGTGCGGCCGGGACGTTCGAGTGGGCGGCAACATCGGCAATCCGTTGATCAAAGAAGTGCGCGGCATCGGCCCGGACGGCTGGGTGGTTGCCGAAGTGTCGTCGTTCCAACTCGAGACGATTCGCGCGTTTAAGCCGCGCGTCAGCGTGCTGCTGAATGTCTCGCCGGATCATCTCGACCGGTATCATTCGATGGAAGAGTACGCGCAAGCCAAATACCGCATTAGTGCCAATCAAGGCATGACCGATTGGTTTATCGGCGACCTCGACGATCCATACGTCGCCGCGCTGGACTGGCGCCGCGGCGAAACGCGCGTCCTCGCTCGGCAACTCTGGTTGAGTTTGGAGCGCCCCGACCAAGCCGCGATGTACCTGCGCGACGGCACGCTGATCTACGCGCCGCCGCTAGGCGATCCACGCCCGATTCCAATCGCGGAACGCGATCGCATCCCGCTCCAGGGGGAACACAACCTGCGCAACGCGATGGCCGCCCTGCTGGCGGCGCTGGCCGTGGGTTGCGAGCCCTCGTCTCTACGCGAGGCCGTCGCTTCGTTCGAGCCGATGGCGCACCGCCTACAACGCGTGGCGGAGATCGACGGGATCACTTACGTCGACGACTCCAAATCCACCACGCCCTCGTCGGTCATCGCGGCGCTGCGAACCTACGACGCGCCCGTCGTTCTCATTGCGGGAGGGCGCGCGAAAGGCAGCAGCTTTTCTCCGATGCTCGAGGAGATCGAGCGCCGCCGGCTGCGGGGCGTTGTAGCCATCGGCGAGACCGCGTCGCAAATTCTGGCCGGGCTTCGCGAGACTCCCGCGGTAGCCGCATCTTCCTTAGAAGAGGCGGTCGATCGCGCGCGCGGCATCGCGCAGAGCGGCGACGTCGTTCTTCTGTCGCCCGGCTGCGCATCGTTTGATATGTTTACCTCGGCCGAGGCGCGCGGGCAGCGTTTTTCCGCGGCCGTCGCGGCGCTCGCGGCACCCGCGCGTGCATAGTTTCGCCGTCGACCCCGCGATGCGGCCGCGGGCGAAGTCCCAGGCGCCGCCCCGGACCGCCCCGCTGGACTCCGTGCTGTTTACCGTGACAGCCGCCTTGATCGGCATCGGCCTGGTCATGGTTTTTTCGGCGTCGAGTGCGACGGCGTACGCGCAACATGGCGACATCGCCTACTACGTCAAGCGTCAACTGGTCTGGCTTTTGGTGGGGCTCATCGCCGCGTACGGAGTGTATCGCTTCGACTACCGTCGGTTAAAGCGATGGGCTCCGTACATTTTGGTGGGTGCAACGGCGGCGCTCTTCTTGGTCTTCGTGCCGCACGTGGGACTGGGGGTCAACGGAGGGCGCCGTTGGATCGGCGCCGGCGCCCTCAGCGTCGAGCCCTCTGAGTTCGCGAAGCTCGCGCTGATCGTCTACCTCGCCGCGATGTTGTCGGCGAAGCCCGAACGGATCACGTCGCTTTCTCGCGGCGTCGTTCCGCTGTTCGTACCCGTGGCGCTCATGGCGGTGCTGGTGCTTCGAGAGCCCGATATGGGGACGGCCAGCCTTCTACTCTTCATCGCCTTCGCGCTCTTCTTCTCAGCCGGCGCGCGCGTCATGCATCTGCTCGCCGTCGGACTCGCAATCGTCCCCGTGGCCGCGTTAACCGTGCTCGCCAGTCCATACCGGCGGGCACGGGTCTTTGCGTTTTTGGATCCGTGGCGCGATCCGCTCAACACCGGCTTTCACATCGTTCAGTCGCTGTTCGCGCTGGGCAGCGGCGGCATCTTCGGCGTGGGCCTCGGCGCATCGCGCGAAAAGTTCTTCTATTTGCCCGAACAGTATACCGACTTCATCTTCTCCATTATCGGTGAGGAGCTCGGCCTCATCGGCACGCTCGCAGTCGTCGCGCTCTTCGTGACGTTGGCCTATCGAGCGATCAGAATCGCGTTACGCGCGCCAGATCGTTTCGGCTTCTTCCTGGCAATCGGCTGCGCCGCGATGATAACGATCCAAGCCTTCGTCAACATTGGAGTCGTTTCGTCATCGTGGCCGGTAACGGGGGTTCCCCTACCGTTCATCTCTTTCGGCGGCAGTTCGCTCGTCGTTAATCTAATCGCCGTAGCGTTGATTGCCAACGTCGGGCGCCATCGCGCGCATTGACGGTCGTCTTCGCCGGCGGCGGGACGGGCGGCCATCTCTATCCCGCAATCGCGATTGCCGACGCATTGCGCGATCGCGCGTCGATCGCGTTCGTAGGAACGGCAAACCGATTGGAACGCAGCATCGTGCCGAACGCCGGATATCCACTCTACACGATCGCAGCACATCATCTGCCGCGCCGGCCGACGCCCGAACTGCTGAAGACGGCGCTCGCCAATCTGTGGGGGACGCTGCAGAGCCTCCGCGTGCTCGCGCGATTACGCCCCGACATCATCGTCGCGACGGGCGGATACGTCTGCTTCCCCGTTGCCGTTGCGGCCAGAGTGCGGCGATTGTTCGAGCGCAAGGGACCGCCGGTCGTGCTGCTCGAGCCTAATGCCGCGCCCGGCCTCACCAATCGTCTCCTGGCGCCGTTCGTGGATGAAACGTGGCATGAGGTCCCCATACGCGCCTCGCTGCACCACCTGCCGCCGCGCGAGCTCGCCGCGCGGCGGCTCGGGCTCGATGCGTCACTGAGATGCGTGCTCGTGCTCGGCGGAAGTCAGGGTGCGCGCACGATCAACGATGCCGTCGTCGAGATCGCCCGCACGAACGCGATTCCGGAAGGCTGGCAAGTGTTGCACGTTACCGGCCAACGCGATTACGCGCGCGTGGCGGCACGGCTGCAGGCACCCGGCCGATCCGCGCAACGCTACGCGGTCCACGATTATTTGAACGACATGGCCGACGCCTATGCCTGTGCGGATCTCGTCGTGACGCGCGCCGGCGCATCGACGCTCGGCGAGCTGCGTTTCCTCGGAAAGCCCGCCATTTTGGTCCCGTATCCTTTCTCAGCCGAAGGCCATCAAACGGCGAACGCGCAGCGGCTGCAGCGAGCCGGCGCGGCACTCGTGCTCGAGGATGCCGCACTGTCCGCCGGAGATCTCGCCGCCGCGCTGGCGTGCGTTACCCCACCGCAGCGGCTCGACCAGATGACGCTCCAGGCGAAGCAGATGCAGGGAAGCGATCCCATTGCGACGATTCTCGTGCGGATCGACACCCTGGTAGCTCGAAGGAACCGCGGGGAGCTTTCCGCACTGTGATCTATCACTTCGTGGGCATCGGCGGCATCGGAATGAGTGCCATCGCGCGCGTGTTGCACGCGCGAGGTGAGACGGTCTGCGGTTCCGATTTGCAAGAAACGGCGCTCACGCAAGCGCTTCGCCGGGAGGGCATCGCGATCGCGATCGGCCACGCGGCGGCCAACGTGGGTCGGGCGGACGTGGTGGTGGTCAGCTCCGCGATCGAGCGCCGCAACCCCGAGTACGTCGCGGCGGCGAGGCGCAACATCCCGGTGCTCCATCGCGGCGAGATGCTGGCGCGGCTTCTGTGCGACCGGCGCGGTATCGCGGTCTGCGGCACTCACGGCAAGACGACGACGACGGCGATGATTCACGCCGTGCTTCGGTGCTGTGGAATAGACGCGGGGTTGGTGCTGGGGGGAATCGACGGGTCGCTGCAGCGCAACGCCCACGATGGGTCCGCACCTTGGTTTGTGACCGAAGCCGACGAGTCCGACGGATCCTTTGCGCTCCTGGAGCCTGAGATCGCCGTGGTGACGAATCTCGAAAACGACCACCTTTCGAGCAACGAAGAGTTAGCGGGCTTGGCGCGCGCGTTCGCGGAGTTTCTCGGCAAGCTGCCGGAGGACGGGCTCGCGGTGATCGGCGTCGACAATGCATTGGCCGGCTCGCTGACGTCGCACGAGCTGCGCGCGCGCGCGATGACGTTCGGCGTAACGCCGGACTCGGCCGTCCGCGCCGTCGACCTCTCCTTTGCCGACTTCGGCTCGCGCTTCCAGGTCGTCGTCGCCGGAACGCCGGCGGGCGAGGTGCGATTGCGCGTGCCGGGTATGATGAACGTGCAGAATGCCTTGGCGGCCGTCGCGGTCGCTCATCATTTGCGGCTGCCGTTCGCCGCCGCGGCGGCCGCTCTGCACGAGTTCAGCAACGTCCGGCGCCGTTTCGACATCCGGTTTTCGGATCACCGGCTCACGCTCGTTGACGATTACGCGCATCATCCGACCGCGATCGCGGCGACGATCGCCGCCGCGCGCCAATACCACGCCGGGGAGTTGATCGTTGTGTTTCAACCGCATCGTTTCACGCGAACGGCGTTTCTGGCACGCGAGTTCGCCGAAGCGCTGTCTGCGGCCGATTACGTGTATCTCATGCCGGTTTACGCCGCTTCCGAGCCCGCGATACCGGGCGTGAGCGAACGCTCGATCGGCGAGCGCCTCGCCGCATCGGGCACGCCGGTGCAGTACGTGAGCGGACGCGACGATTTGCAAGAGGCGCTTTTGCACGGACATCGATCCGGTGCCATGGTGCTGATGCTCGGGGCCGGTGACATCAGCGGCGTCGCAAGCGATCTTTCGGTCCGGCTGCGAGCACCGGCGGCGGCCTCGGCGTGAGCCTG
>JAFAQW010000158.1 GCA_019245995.1 Vulcanimicrobiota bacterium
CGCCGCCTCGTCTTCCGCGATGGCGCCGCGATACGCCGCGACGGCGCCGAACACTGCAATCACCGCCATGATCGTCGCCAGGCGGCTGCGAGACAACCTTATCCCAGGGCCTGCGCTTGCGTGAGAAAGACGCGTTGCGCGTCGATCGGCATCTCGCCCGACGCGGGCGAACGGCGGCGATAGGTTCGATCGCTCTGCAGCTCACGGCTCTTCACGTTATCCGACAGCAGCACGGTCAGGATATGGGAGGCCAGCGACTGCGCCATCACCGGATCGAGCACGGGAACGGCCAGCTCCACGCGACGGTCGAGATTGCGCCCCATCCAGTCGGCACTCGCGATGTGCACCTCCATGTCCCCGCCGTTTTCAAACACGTAGATCCGGGAGTGTTCCAAAAAACGCCCGACGATGCTGCGCACGCGAATGTTGTCGCTCACTCCAGGGACTCCCGGACGCAGCACGCACATTCCGCGCACGAGCAGGTCGATGGGTACGCCGGCCTGCGAGGCGCGATAGAGGGCGCGCACGACCTCGCCTTCGGTCAGCGCGTTGACCTTCGCACGTATGCCCGCGGGACGCCCCGCCTTGGCGTGCTCGGTCTCCCGTTCGATGCGCGCCAGCAGCTCCCGGTGCAGCGTGACCGGGGCGACCCACAGGTCTTCGTAATCCGTCACCTTGGAGAACCCCGTCAACGCGTTGAACAGCTGAGCGTCGTCCAGTCCGAGTTCGGACCGGCACGTGAAGAGGCTGAGATCGGTGTAGAGCTTCGCCGTCTTCTCGTTATAGTTGCCCGTGCCGAAGTGCATGTAGCGCCGCAAGCCGTCATCGTCTTGACGCACGACCAGCGTCGTCTTCGCGTGCACTTTTTGATTCGCGAAACCGTAGACGACGTGTGCGCCCGCGCGCTCGAGCCGCCTGGCCCACTCGATGTTGTTCTCCTCGTCGAAGCGCGCCTTCAGCTCGATGACCACGGCGACTTGCTTCTCGTTCTCTGCCGCCGTGAGCAGCGCGCGGACGATCGGCGAGTTCTTGCCCGACGTTCGATAGAGCGTCGCCTTGATCGCGAGCACCTTCTCGTCTTCGGCGGCCTGTTGCAAGAATTGAATGACGGGATCGAACGACTCGTACGGGTGGTGGAGCAGGATGTCGCCTTCACGCACCTGCGCGAAGATGTCCGCGGCGCCGATCAGGCGCTTGGGGATCGCCGGTAAAAACGGCTTGTCCCGCAGGTGATCGTAGCCGGGCAGGTTGACGAGCTGCCACAGATCGCTCAGCGCCATCACGCCCTCGATCTCGTAGCAGTCCACTGGCTCGAGATCGAGCGAGTTGCAGAGAAACTCTCGCATGTAGTCGGGCATGCCGCGTTCGAGCTCAAGCCTCACCGGCTCGCCGAACCGCCGGCGGCGCAACTCCGACTCGATGGCGCGCAGCAGATCGTCGGCCTCGTCTTCCTGCAGATCGAGATCGGCGTCGCGCGTCACTCGAAAGAGGTACGAGTCGCGCACGTGCAGGCCCGGAAAGAGGTTATCGAGATGGTGCGCGATCAGGTCTTCGAGCAACACGAAGCGGCGCTCGCCGGGCGGGCCGCCCTCGATCGGTACGAAGCGCGGCAGCGTCGGCGGAATCTTGATGCGAGCGAAGTGCAGCTCGACGCCGTCGCGCGTCGTCTCTTCCAGCTCGACCGCGAGAGAGAGCGACAGATTCGAGATGTACGGGAACGGGTGTCCGCTGTCGACGGCGAGCGGCGTCAGCACGGGGAAGACGCTCTCATCGAACGTGCGCTCGAGCGCGAGCTGCGTCTCCTCGTCGAGCTCGCCCACGCGCAGAAGCCGAATGCCCTCGCGTTCCAGCGCGGGGAGCAACTCTTCGTTCAGCACGCGCATCTGCTGCGGCAAGGAGCGGCGCAACCGCTCAGAGATCGCCGCCAAATGCTCCCTCGGCGTGCGTCCGTCTTCGGAGCGGCGAACGACCTGCGCCTCGATCTGCTGCTTGATCGCAGCGACGCGAATCATGAAGAACTCGTCGAGATTCGTGCCGTAGATCGCGACGAATTTCAGGCGCTCGATCAACGGATTGCCTGAGTCCAGCGCCTCTTCCAAGACCCGATCGTTGAACTCCACCCAGGATAGTTCGCGGCTGATGTACAGCGAGGGATCGTCGAGCGAAACCACCGGCGCGGCGGCCGGCGACGCTTGCTGGCGAGTAATCATCGAGTCTTTCTTGCTTGGCGCTCGGGGCTGGGTTTCGCCTCCTACGCGGCAAAAGGCGCGGCGATGGCGGAACTGGGCACGCACGTCGCGCAGCATCTCGAGCTGGCGGCGACGGCGTTGGCGCTTGCGCTGCTCGTCGGAGTGCCGCTGGGCGTCGTGGCGGCATACCGCTCCGCCTTGCGCGGCGGCGTGCTGGCCGTGGCCGGCGTCGGACGCACCGTCCCTAGCCTCGCCGTCTTGATGCTCCTGCTTCCGGTGCTCGGCGTCGGCGTGGCGCCGGCGGTGACGGCCCTCGCGCTGCTCGCCATTCCGCCGATCGCGATCAACGTCGATCTCGGAATCCGCGGAGTTTCCGCGGCGGCGCTCGACGCCGCGACCGCGATGGGCATGACGGGGTCGCAGCGCTTCGCGCGCGTCGTCGTCCCGCTGGCGCTCCCCGTTTCGCTGACGGGACTTCGCACGGCGACGACGGAGACGATCGCGAGCGCGACGCTGGCGACGTTCATCGGTGCCGGCGGCCTGGGCGATGAGATCGTGCGCGGCCTGCAAACCGATAATTCCGCTCTCCTGTTCGGCGCCGCGGCGGCGGTCGCGGCGCTCGCCTTGGCGGCGGACGTCGCGCTGGCCGCGAGCGGCCGCTTCGCAGCGCATGCGGCGTAGCGAGGCGCTGGCGAGCCTGGTCGCGGCGCCGCTGATTTCGCGGTGCGCCTTCGATCCTTCGGCGGTTCGCATCGCCTCGAAGAACTTCACGGAATCGTTCCTCGTCGCCGAAATTTACGCGCAAGCGCTGGAGCGCGCCGGGCTGCGTGTCGAGCGGTTGTTCAATCTCGGCTCGACCCAGATCGCGCTCGCCGCGATGCAACGGGGCAATATCGACTGTTATCCCGAGTATACCGGCACGGCGCTGGTCGACGTGCTGCATCTCCCGCCGCAAGCGAACCCGCGCATTGCCTACGCCACCGTCGCGCGCCAGTTCGAAGCGCGTTACGGCCTGGAGTGGCTCGCGCCGGCGCCGATGAACGATTCGCAGGGGCTCGCGACCACGCGGGAGATCGCGGCGCGAGAGCATCTGACGACGCTTTCCGACGTTGCGCGCGCCGCGGGCCGTCTTCGCCTCGCGACGATCCAAGAATTCCTGGCGCGGCCCGACGGCTTGCCGGGACTGCAGAAGTTCTACGGCGGCTTCCATTTCCGCGAGGTACGCACGTACGACATCGCGCTGAAATATCGCGCGCTGCTCGACGGACGCGCCGACGTGGCGACGGCATTCACGACCGACGGCGCGATCGCGACGCAATCGCTGGTCGTCCTGCGCGACGACGGCCATTTTTGGCCCGCTTACAACATCGCGCCGGTGGTGCGGGCCGCGACGCTGCGGGCCCATCCGAACCTCCGCGCCGTCCTCGACGGAATCTCTTCACGAATCACCGACGCGGCGGCACGCGCCATGAACGACGCCGTCGAGAACAAACAACGAGATCCCGCCGACGTTGCGGCCGCGTTTTTGTCGTCGCGCGACGGCGGCAACACGGCGTCATGACGCCCGCGACGATATCCTTCGAAGGTGCGACGGTGCGGTATGCCGGAGCCGGCCGCAACGCCATCGACGGCGTCACGTTCGATTGCCGAGGCGGCGAGCTCGTCGTGCTGCTGGGCCCGTCCGGCTGCGGTAAGTCCACGCTGTTGCGCACCGTCAACCGGCTCGTCACGCTCGACGACGGCAAGGCACTGCTCGACGGCACCGACGTCGCGCGGCTGGATGCCGTTGCGTTGCGGCGCCAGATCGGCTACGTGATTCAGGCGATCGGCCTTTTCTCGCACATGACGGTTGCGCAAAACATCGCCGTCGTTCCGCGGCTGCTCAGTTGGGACGCGACCACGATCGCCGCGCGGGTTGACGAACTGCTGCAGCTGGTGGGGCTCGATCCTGCCGTCTATCGCGACCGCCGGCCGAGTCGGCTCTCCGGCGGCGAGGCGCAGCG
>JAFAQW010000161.1 GCA_019245995.1 Vulcanimicrobiota bacterium
TAACGCGCGTGAAAAGTCCGCCAACTCCGGAACCGGCGACGGCGGTAAGTAACGGCGAACGTCGGGATCGCTTAGCATTGCGACCCACGGGTGTGCGTCGTGGGGCGCAAACGCCCGGATCAGCAGGCGCGCCGTTTCGATCCGCACGCCTGGCCGTTTGATAACTCTTTGACCCGCGCCTGGTCGCGTGATAAGAGGTTTTTCGGAAAATGCTCGCCGATTATCGCGCATGACCCGTATGCCATGGGCCGCTTTCGCGGCACTCGTTCTTGTCCTCGCACCGCAACATGCCGCCGCCGCCTCGACACAGTCGCCGGCGCAGGAGTTGATGAGCAAACTGCGTTGGCGCAGCATCGGACCGTACATCGGGGGGCGGTCCGTCGCCGTGGCGGGCGTTCCAAGCAATCCCCATCTCTTCTACTTCGGTGGCGTTCAAGGCGGGGTGTGGAAGACGAGCGACGACGGCACGGAGTGGGACAACATCACCGACGGCAAGCTGCCCGGCGTCGCGAGCCCGATCGGCGCGTTGGCCGTCGCGCCCTCGAACTCCAACGTCATCTATGCGGGCACGGGCGAAGCCGACATCCGGCAAGATTTCGACACGGGCGACGGGGTGTACAAATCGACGGACGCCGGCAAGAGCTGGTCGTATGCCGGCCTACGCGACACCCACATGATCACCAAACTGGTCGTCGATCCGGCTGATTCGAAGATTGCCTATGCCGCCTCGATGGGTCACGTCTTCAAGCCGAACTCTGAGCGCGGCATCTTCAAGACCATCAACGGCGGCGCAACGTGGCAAAAGATTTTGTTCGTGAACGAGAACACGGGCGGCGTCGATCTCGTCATGGATCCGCGCCATCCGCGCGTGCTCTATGCCGCGATGTGGCAAGCCCAGCGCATGCCGTGGAAGCTGAACAGCGGCGGTCCGGGAAGCGGCCTTTACAAGACGACCGACGCCGGCGCGCACTGGGCGAAGATTTCGAATAATCCGGGCTTCGCGCGGGGTCCCTTCGGCAAGATCGGCGTGTCTGTGGCGGCCAGCGATCCTCGCATCGTCTACTCGATCGTTCAGGCACGCGACGGCGGCGTCTACCGCTCCGAGAACGGCGGCAAAACGTGGCGCCGCGTCAACGACGAAATGAAGCTGCGTCAACGCGCGTTTTACTACACCGCAATCTTCGTCGATCCCACGAATCTGCAGGTCGCCTATGCGCCCGAAGTCGACGGCGTTTACAAGACCAAAAACGGCGGCAGGACGTGGACGCTGCTCAGCCCGCCGCACGGCGACAACCACATCGTCTGGATCAATCCGCGCAACCCGAAAATTCTGCTCGTCGGCAACGACGGCGGCGGAACGGTGTCGGTGGACGGCGGCGAAACGTGGAGCAGTCAGATCAATCAACCGACGGGTCAATACTATCACGTTGCGATCGACGATCAGTTTCCGTTTCACGTCTTCGGAGCCGCGCAAGACGAGGGCTCGTTCGAGGGCCCCAGTGCCGCGGTTGGACCCGGCATCGGCCCGGGTGAGTGGCATCCCGTTGCCCTCGGCGAGAGCACCTTCGTCGCGCCCGAGCCCGGCGAACCGTTCGTCACCTACGGCAGCGGGTATTACAGTTCGTTCGTTCGCCTCGATCGGATCACCGGCGACGCCAAGAACGTCAGCCCGTGGCCGCGCTACATGGCCGGCGCGAGCTCGGCCGAAACGAAGTATCGCTTTGGTTGGACGCACCCGATCTTCTTCTCGCCGGCCAATCCGAAGGAGTTGCTGGTCGGCGCGCAAGTCGTCTTCTCGAGCTTCGATCACGGACAAACCTGGAAGGCCATCAGTCCGGACTTAACCCGCAACGATCCCAGCACCGAAGGCCCCAGCGGCGGCCCCATCAACTACGACCAGACCGGCGCGGAGACGTTTCCCGACCTCTCGTCGTTGGCCGTCTCACCGCTCGATGCCGATCTCATCTGGGCCGGCTCCGCCGACGGCTTAGTCCACGTGACGACCGATCACGGCGGGCACTGGACGCTCGTAACGCCTCCGCAACTGCCGCAGTGGGCGCAGATCAGTTCGATCGAGCCCTCGCGCACGGCGAAGGGCATGGCGTACCTGACGGCGTCGCGCTATCAGTGGGATGACTTTCATCCGTACGTGTACGAGACGCGAGATTACGGCGCGCACTGGACGACCCTGACCAACGGTCTCCCGTCCGATCAGTATGTCCTCGTCGTTCGCGAAGATCCGCGCGAGCCGCGGCTGCTCTTCGCCGGCACGCGCAGCACCGCGTACGTCAGTCTCGACGGCGGCGCACTCTGGCGCCCGCTGACGCTCAACCTCCCGGGCGTCCAGGTGCGCGATTTTGCGATCGACGCGCGCGAAGGAGAAGTCGTCGCGGCGACTCACGGACGCGCGTTCTGGATTCTCGACAACCTCGCGCTGCTCGAACAGCTCGCGCGCGAGTCCTCGCTCTCTGTGGCGTCGCTGCAACTCTTCACGCCCGAGACGGCTTGGCTGTCCCAAGCGTACGGCGGCCCCGACATGGGTCTCCCGAACTTCGGCGACAATCCCAAGTACGGCGCGGCTGTTTTCTTCACGCTGCCCCCCGGCTACAGCGAACGGACGCCGGCGACATTGAGCTTCCTCGACTCAACGGGAGCGACCGTCGCGCGCTATACGTTGCATCCGGCGGCGAAGCACGAGCGCAAGCTGACGCCGGAACAAGAGGCGGAGCTCGATGCGACGCAACAGCGGCAGCGGGCCGTCGATAAACTCACCGTTGCGCAATCCGGCATGAACCTCTTCCAGTGGGACCTGCGCTACTCGCCCGCGTACGACGTTCCGGGTTTCCGGCTGGTTCCCACCGACGATTGGCCGGACTCCGCCGACGGCCCAACCGTCGTCCCGGGCAAGTACGAGGCCGTAATACAATACGGCTCGCAGGTCGCCCGGGCGCCCGTGGTCGTTCGCCTGGATCCGCGACTGCACCCCGCAGCCGGCGATCTCGAAGCGCGCCTGGCGCTGGAACTACAAATACGCGCCTCGATCGATCGCCTCGACCGCAGCATCGCGAGCGCGATGTCGGCGGAGCGCCGCCTTCCCCCCGCGGCCCGCGCACAGTTGGACAATGAGATCGCGTCG
>JAFAQW010000162.1 GCA_019245995.1 Vulcanimicrobiota bacterium
GGACGCGATCGGAGGGCACGTCAGCAGACGATGCGCGCCCTCATCGATTGGAGCTACGAGCTGTTGACGGCGGACGAGCAGCGGCGGCTCTGCCGCGTTTCGGTGTTTCTTCGCGGCTTCGATCTCGATAGTGCGGCGAAGGTTTGCGCGCTGACCGACGACCGCTTGCGATTGCTCGACGATCTCGGCTCGCTCGTGGACAAGTCCATGATCGTCTTGGAATCGTCGAATGGCGCTCCGCGATATCGTTTGCTCGAGCCGATCCGCGAGTATGCATACCAGAAGCTCGACGAATCCGGAGCGCTCCCCGATGCTCAGGCGCTGCACGGGCGCGCCGTTTGCGCGATGGCCGAGGACTGGTACGACGAGTGGGACCACGGGCCGCCGGCGGATTGGCTCGCGCGAATCCAACGCGACGTCGCAAATCTTCGCGCAGCGTTACGCTGGTGCGTCGAACAGGCCAATGATTTGCCGGTGGGGGCGCGCGTCGCGGCCGCCGCGACGATCGCCTTCCTTCGACAGGGTTTCTTGAACGAAGGGGCGTTGTGGTGCCATCGAGTTCTTGCGACCGCCTCTCCGCTTCCACCCCCGGTCGAAGCGCGGCTGCGGTACGGTTTGTCCATGCTCTTTAGCAGCTTGGGTGACGATAGCAAATGTCTCGCCGAAGCGGTACACGCCGTCTCCCTCTATCGCGTGACCGACGATACGCGCGGTTTGGCGCGGGCGCTTTCTCAGGTCGCGTCGCGCTTGGCATTCGGTGGGCGATTAGGCGACGCGGAAACGATCGCACGAGAATCGTTGGAGCTCGCGCGCGGGACCGGCGACCGCCGGCTCATCGCCGATGCGTTGCGGCGTTGCGCCGAAGCCTTTGCGGCGGCGGGCACCGACGCGGTGCGAAAAAGCTACGGCGAAAGCACGGCGCTCTTCAAATCAATTGGGCGTAACGACGAGACGGCGCGCGCACTCACGTGGTGGGGAAACTGGGAGTTGCACACGGGCGGTTACGCGGCAGCCACGCGGCTTTTGGAAGAGGCGGTGAGGCTCGAGGACTCGGACGCTGCCGCAATGTTTCCGATGGCCGACATCGCAAGCGCGTATCTCGCGCTGGGCGATCGGGTTCGCGCGGAGCTCTACGCGCGTAAAACGCTCGCTGCGGTAAGCCGGGAAGGGCACGAGGTGCTGTCGGCGCTGGCATTGTCGTACCTCGCGGCCGTTGCGGTTGACGACGACGCCGTGAAGTCGGCGCGCCTGCTGGGCAACGCGGACGCGCGCCTACGATCCGCGGGTTGGACGCTTCAGCCGCCCGACACGACGACGCTTGGGCACTTACGCGAGAGGCTGCAAGAACGGTTTGCCGATGGGGAACTGCAGCGACTGTTCCATGAGGGCGCGGCGTGGAGCAACGACCAAGCCGTCAGCCACGCCCTCGCGGCGTAACCTAACAGGGCTTCGGGCCGGTGTCCGGGCGTACGTCTACGGCTGCGCCGTACTTATAGTAGCAGTGATGCTTGAGCTTGTACGTTCCCGTCTCGCCGGTGCATCCGTGCACGGCGTGGTAGGATCCCGCGAGCACGCTCGTTTTCGTATCGTACGTCGCCTTGCCGGCGAAGCTGCAATATCCGCTCGCGGCTACGAAGACGCTCGTGCCCGAAACGACTGCGGCATTGGCAATCCACGAAACGTACTCGACCACGGGATTGCCCGCGATCGTGAGTGCGCCGCCGATATCGGTTTTTTCTTGGCTAAGCTCCGCAGCCGCTTTGCCCGTGCCGTTCTTGCTATCCATGATGAGGCCGGAGTACTGGCCGCTGTAGTTATACGGCTTAGGGTCGCCGCCCAGCAACGTCGACGTGGACTGCGCCGCGGAAGGCGTGCCTGGGCCCGTGCTGCCGCCGCCACCGCAAGCAGTAATAAGCAGCGCGGCGACGAGCGCCGGCGCCGCGGTTCGGCTAAATTGTCGCATGCATTACCTCCGAGGACGCTGTTGTTGATTTCGCTTCTTCGCGAGCTGAGCGGCGAAACCGCCCTTTCACGATCGCTCGAGGCAATGTCGCCGAGCCGCCTGCGGCGAACGCTCGTCGCGTGCGCGCGTTCGTGAGCCGCCCGCTCGTGCCGGACGGCGAAGAGCTATTGACGGCGGCGACCGGCAGCGAACCGCCCGTTCCGCGGGCGTTTCTCTGGGATGAGCGACGGCTCGTCGTTGCCGGCGTCCTGCGCAGATGGCGAACGTCCAAGAACGACCGCGGCGATACGTACCTCAAGCGGCACTGGTTCGAGCTCGAGAGCGCAGATGGAGCGCGCTTAGAAGTTTATTTCGATCGCGACGCGCGTCGTGGCAGTTCGCACTGGTGGCTGTATACGATCGACGAGTGACGCCCTTTTCAGCCGCGCTCGGCAGAAATCGCTTCGCCGGCAAAGGTCACAACTCGTTCCGCGCGCTCGATAGCGCCCAGAGCCTCATCGTTCTTGAACGCCGTGCGGATGTCGCTGCCACCCAGCGCATCCGGATAGCGCGGAGTAATGTAAAACTTATCCAAGGCCTGGGCGTCGTCCACCACTTCCGCGGGTATGTCGATCTTCAACTCGCGCGCTTCGCCCAAAAGGCGGTCCGAGAGGTGCGATCGCGCTACGTCTCCGGCGACCGCGACAAGGACCGCTTTCAGCGCTTTCTGCGAACATTGCTGGGCGTGGAAGCAGGCGACGTTGGGCATGCGCGATGCCAGCTCGCGCGCCGCTTCCAGGTCTTGTTCCGCCG
>JAFAQW010000262.1 GCA_019245995.1 Vulcanimicrobiota bacterium
AGACGCCGTTACCGGCGAAGACGACGCTGCCGCTCGAACCGGGAGACGTTCTGACGATCCAAACGCCGGGCGGCGGCGGGTACGGTCAACCCGTGTGAGGCGGCGGCCGTTCCAAGCCGAACCGCGCGGCGCAGAGCAAGTCCACGACGCGAATGGCGCTGCGGCGCGGCGAGAAACGCCGTTTTGCGTCGGCGGCGACTCGTTGGCCGATGCGCTCCCGCAACTGCGGATCCGCCACGATCCGCGCGACGAGCTGCGGCAGCTCGTCCATCTCGCCGGCGAGCACCACATCGCGCTGAAAGAGCGCCAACAGTTCGTCGCGAGAAGCAATGACCGACGGGATGCCCGCCATGGCCAGCACCACGTTGCCGAATGCGCTCTCATCGCTCAATCCCAAGTGCACGCAGCACAGCACGTCGTAGCGTTGCGCGCCGCCGGCGATCGCATCGGGAGCAATGCGCAGGAGGGAAACCAGCGCAGGACTCGCGGCCGCGACGCAAAGCCGTTCGAAGTCGTCATCACTACCGCCGATGACGCCAACGCGTCTGCACTCAGGATCCGCGGATCGCGTGACGGACGACCTTTCGATGCGAAGCGGCGACGCGCAAGGAATGAACGGCACCGCCACGTCCGTGGCGCCGCGCGTTCGAATCGTCGGCGAGCCGCGCGTGCCGCGCTCCACCGCGATCCCGACCGATTCAACGGCTGTGAACCATCCCAGCGTCCCCGACCGGCGAAAGCGGCGGTCAAAGCGGCGCACCAACGGCACGTTGCCGCGCACGACCGGATGCCCGAACGCTCGCAATGCCGCTTCCAGATCCTCGAGGGCAGCGGCTTCGAGCGAACTTGCTGCGCTGCCGTCGCGGAGCACGATCGCCCCGACATCGCCGCGCAGCGTCTTCGGCATCGCCCGCAAATCAGCAGACCAGCGCGCCTGAAAAAGGCGTTCGTTCTCCAATTCGTGCGCGAAGCGGTTTTCCGACGCCGCTTCGTAGTGCGCAAAACGCGCCGCGGCCACGTAGGCGATCGCGCGGCCTTGCCGGCGCGCGCGCATGCACAGGTCCACGTCTTCGAAGCCGTTGACGAACGCGCGGTCGAAGCCGCCCTCGTCCAAAAACCATTGCGTCCGCACCGCCATTGCTGCGCCCGAAACGCCGAGCGCGTCGCGAGAACGCTCGACGCCGTCGAGCGCCGGCGGCAGGTTCCGGCAGAAGTAATGCCAGTGGCCGTCGGGCAGCATCGCCAATCCCGCGGCCTGCGTGACGCCGTCCTCGAAAAACAGCGCGCCGCCCGCGATTGCGACCTCGTCCCGCTCGAACGCGCGAACGAGCGGCGCGAGCGCGTCGCCGAGCGGATAGGCGTCGTTGTTCAAAAAAAACGTCAGCGTGCTCTGCGCGGCGCCCGCTCCGGCGTTGCAGGCGCCGGCGAAGTTTTCGTTGACGTCGTGGCGCAGGTAGCGCACCCACGGAAAACGCCCCACGACCTGGGGCGTATCGTCACTCGACGCGTTGTCGACGACGATCGCCTCGAATCGTACGCCGCAGTCGGCTCGTAGGCGATCCAGCTCGCGCAGGCATCGCTCCGTCAGCCACGAGTTATTGTAGACGGGAATGACGACGCTCAACTGCGGAGCCGGCATGCAGCGCTCTTGCCGCCGCTTGGAGAACGCTCCTTTTTATGTCATGCCGAGCCGTCACCATATTTCGGCGTTTTGCCGCGCTTTGCGCGAGTACCGGCGCTTTGATCGCCGCCGCACCTCAGGCCAGAACGGCCGATCTGTTTCCGTATCAACGTGTGAATGCGGACTCACGCATCGTTTCGACGACCCGGTTGCCGGGAGCCGTTGTAACGCACATGACGTACGCCAGCCCGGTGCGTGGCCGCGTGCCGGCCATCTTGGTGACGCCGACGGTCGCGGGAGCGCATCCCGCCGTTGTCTACCTTCACTGGGGGTTCGGAAACGAGAGTGAGTTCAAAGATGAGGCGCTCGCGCTCGCGCATCATAACGTGATCTCGTTGCTCGTTTCCGCGCCATGGGCGCGTCCCGATCCGTGGAAACACGCCGGCGAAGGACACTTCACGCAGCCGTCCGCCGACATCGATCTCTACCGGCAAACCGTCGCGGACGTCCGGGAAGGCATCGATCTACTCGTGGCGCGCTCGGACGTCGATGCCGGCGCCATCGGTTTCGTGGGGCACTCCTACGGTGCGACGTGGGGCGGCGTCGTTCTGGGGACCGACGCACGCGTTCGCGCCGGCGTGCTCATCGCGGGCCTTCCGACCATATCCGATTTTTCCGCCCCGTTCGCTGCCGGAGCCTACATGCTGGAAGACTACAACCGGCAGGTCTTCGGGGCGTTCTCTACGGCAAAGATCGCCGCATACGCCGCGGCGCTCGCTCCGTATGCGCCGCAGCGCTGGGTTCGCAACTCTCGCGCCGCGATTCTGTTTCAGTTTGCGGGTCAAGATCAATTCATTTCGGCGTATGCGGCGCGCGAATATGCAGCGGCAGTACCCGAAGCGGAAGTGAAAAACTACCCTTGCGCCGAGCATCGCTTGTCCGTACCCCAGGCTCAGGCCGACCGCATCGCCTTTCTCGCGCAACATCTGCACTTCTGACGCGTTGTCGCACGAAGCGGCGCTCGAGTATGCGCGGAACCACGGCTCGCAGGCGCTGATCGTTGCGCGCGCCGGTGAGATTCTTTCGCAATCGTTCGCCCCGGGCTTCGATGCCGATACGCCGCACGCGCTCTACAGCGGCACGAAGAGCTTTTGGGGCGTCGCCGCGATCGCGGCGCGTGACGACGGACTCTTGCAACTGGACGAACCCGTTGCCGAAACGATCGACGCCTGGCGCGCGGACGCGTGGAAGCGGCGCGTCACGGTCCGCATGCTGCTCTCGCTGACCGCGGGCTTCGGCTTCGGCGGGTTGGGCGCGAGCGTTCCGACGTACGATCGCGCGCTCGCGACGACGCTCAAAGACGAACCAGGGACGCGTTTCACGTACGGCGGAATTCCGCTGCAAGTCTTCGGCGCCGTGCTCGCGCGCAAGCTCAGCGCGCGCAGCGTGACGCCGCATCGTTACCTGCAGCAGCGGATCCTCGACCCCGCCGGCGTCGCGGTGGCGAAGTGGCGCACGCTGGGCGACGGCACGCAACCATTGCCGACGGGCGCTTTCTTGAGCGCTCGCAACTGGCTCGCCTACGGGCAGTTCGTCCTGAGGACCCGCGCGACGTTCGCAGAATCGTTCCGCGGTTCTGCGGTGAATCCGCGCTACGGTTTGGGATGGTGGCTCGGCGCCAACGGTGCGCCCAACGATCTTCTGTATGCGAGCGGCTCCGGCGGACAGGCGCTCTATCTCGTACCCTCGATGGATTTGGCGATCGTGCACTTTTCGCAGGGGCGTGCGTACCGCCACGACGCCTTCCTCAAACGACTGTTTGCGGTACCCAATAGCTCGCAAAGGAGTCGCTCGGGGTAGCGGCATAGTGCGCGGCGTGAAGCACCCTTACGCCGTGCGCGGTGTCGCTACGTCCGCAGCGCTTGCGTTGTTGATCGCATGTTCCGGTGGGCAAAGCGCGATACCGTACATGCAGGCCGGCACTACGTTGCACGAGTTGCACAAAGTCGGCGTCGGCAAAATCAAACACGTCGTGTTCATCGTCCAAGAGAATCGGTCGTTCGATAATCTCTTTCAGGGCTATCCGGGCGCCGACACGCAGTCGTACGGCTACCTTCATACGGGCCAAAAGGTGTACTTGACGCCGGAGAGTCTCTCGGCGTTTTACGTGATCGACCACTCGGCGCAGGCGATGTTTCTGGCGTGCAACGGTAAAGGGAAGCTGCCTGGAACGGACTGCCGGATGAACGGCTTCGATAGAGAGTTCGCCTTCAACTATCCGAAGGGTTTGACGCACCCCCAGTACGTCTACGTGCCGCACGAAGAATCGAAGCCGTACTTCGACATGGCGAAGGAAGGCGCGCTGGCAGACCGCATGTTTCAGTCGCATCTCGACGAGAGCTTCGTATCGCATCAGTACGTCATTGCGGCACAAGCGGGCTCGTCGGTGGATCTGCCGAACGGCGGCGAATGGGGTTGCGGCGGCGGTCCCTCGAACAGCGTTGCGACGATCACCCAGAAGCGTAAGATCGGCCCGTACGAGCTGGCATGCTTCGATTATCAAACTCTGGGCGACGAACTCGACAAGGCGCACCTCTCCTGGCGCTTCTACGCCAGCTCCTACGGCAGCCGGCAGAGCGGGGCGGGTGCTTTTTGGTCCGGATACCAAGCCGTGCGGCATATCTACAAGGGTCCCGACTGGAAGAACGACGTCATCTCTCCCAACTGGAAGTTCATCACCGACGTCCGCCACGGCCGTCTGGCGAACATGACCTGGATCACGCCGGTTTGCGACGATTCCGATCACGTGAACTGTCCGAACGGCTACGGACCGTCGTGGGTGTCGGCGCTCGTCAACACCGTCGGGAACAGCCGATTCTGGGACTCCACGGCGATCTTCATCATGTGGGACGACTGGGGAGGCACCTACGATCACGTTCCGCCGCCCTACGAAGACTACGACGGGCTAGGCTTCCGCGTTCCGCTGCTGATACTTTCGCCCTATGCGAAAAAGGGCTGGGTGTCGCACGTTCAGTACGAGACGGGCAGCGTGCTACGCTTCGCGGAGGATTTGTTTGGGCTCGGCCAGCTCGCGGCATCGGACGCGCGCGCGAATAACCCCGCAATCGACTGTTTCGATTTTTCGATGAAACCGCGCCCGTTTGTCAAGATCAGCGCTCCCCTTCCACCGAAGTTCTTCATGCACCAATACGCCGACGACTACTGGGCTCCCGACTATGAGTAGAACGCTCCGTACGTTCGCCTTCCTTGCCGCGGGCCTTGTCGGGAGCGCCTGTGCTGGCGGTCCGAGCCCGATACCGTACATGCAGGGCGGCACCACGTTGCAAAACATGCACAAGGTCGGCGTCGGGAAGATCAAGCACGTCGTGTTTATCGTTCAAGAGAATCGCTCGTTCGATAATCTCTTTCAGGGCTATCCCGGCGCCGACACGCAGTCATACGGCTACACCAGCAACGGCTACAGAGTAAACCTCGTTCCGGTTAGCCTTTCCGCGTTCTACGTGATCGATCACTCCGTCACATCGATGTTCGCCGCGTGCAACGGAACCGGCAAGCTGCCGGGGACGAAGTGTCGCATGAATGGCTTCGACAAGGAGCCGACCTTCAACGGTCCGAGGGGCGTTCAATTTCCGCAGTACGTCTACGCGCCGCACAAGGAGACCAAGCCGTACTTCGACATGGCGCACCACTGGGTGCTCGCCGATCGCATGTTTCAGTCGCACCTCGACGAGAGCTTCGTGTCGCACCAATACGTCATCGCGGCGCAGGCCGGGAGGGCCGTGGATCTGCCGTACGGCGGCTACAGCTACTGGGGCTGCGGCGGCGGGCCGTCCGATATGGTCGCGACCCTCACGAACGAGCGGAAGTTCGGACCGTACGAGCGGCCGTGCTTCGACTATCAAACGCTCGGCGACGAGCTCGACAAGGCGCATCTTACGTGGCGCTTCTACGCGAGCGCGTACGGCAGCCAGCAGAGCGGCGCGGGCGCGTACTGGTCCGGGTATCAGGCCGTGAAGCACATTTACTACGGTCCGGACTGGAAGAAAGACGTCATCTCGCCGAATTGGAAGTTCATCACGGACGTGCGGGCCGGCAAGCTCGCCAACATGACGTGGATCACGCCGGTCTGCGACGACTCGGATCACGTGAACTGTCCGAACGGCTACGGACCCTCGTGGGTGAGCGCTTTGGTCAACACCGTCGGCAAGAGCAGGTTCTGGGACTCGGCGGCGATTTTCGTGATGTGGGACGATTGGGGCGGCACCTTCGATCACGTTCCACCGCCCTACGAAGACTA
>JAFAQW010000281.1 GCA_019245995.1 Vulcanimicrobiota bacterium
CGCGCCCAGACTCGAATCACTCCACATCGTTTGAATGAAAAGGTCGTGAATCAGCTCGTCGGGCGAGTCGTCGTACATCTTGATCTCTTCCAAGATCACGCGTTGCTCTTTCTTCAATTCTGCGGCTTCAAACGTCGAGTTCAGGAACATGTCCGCCAAAACGTCCACTGCCAGCGGAACGTGCCGGTCGATCACTTTCGCGTAGTAACACGTCGTCTCTTTATCGGTGAACGCGTTGAGGTTGCCGCCGACGCCGTCCATCGTTTCGGCGATCTGACGAGCCGTTCGCCGCCGCGTTCCTTTAAACAGCATGTGTTCCACGAGATGCGAGATCCCGCGCCGGTCGTGACTCTCGACGGACGATCCCACATCGGCCCAAACGCCCACCGTGGCCGAACGTACGGCCGGCATGGACTCGGTGATCACCCGCAATCCGTTGGAGAGCGTCGTTTTGCGATGCATGCGGCCTACGCCGGCTTTTCCGACGCTACGAATGCGCTGGCCGCCCACTGCGCGTCCCAAAAGACGCCTGACCCGCCGGCGCCGATCCTGTGGCGCAGGGATGCGAGGCTTTCCGATCGCCGCACCGTCACGCTGAATACGGTGCGTGACGTCGGCTTGGCGAGGTCGCCGCTCACGACCACGCCCTTTGCAACGCTGATCGGCACGCTCGTCCAAACGTCGGCCTCCTCTGCGTCGGGCGCCGCAACGAATGCACGGGCGACCAGCGCCACGATCTCGTCAACGAACCGTTCGCGCGTGAGGGGCCCGTGAAATTTTACGCCCCAAAGGCGCACTCCAACGATGAGGTGCCCGCCAAGTTTGTTGGCCGAGATCTGGCTCACTTGCGCCGCCCACTGCGTGCGAAAGACCGACTCGCCGATGCGCTGCGCGACGTCGCGGCGATTTCCGACCGATCGAGCCGCAGCGTCGAGGTCGGCGACGCTCGGCACGTACGCCGACGCCGCGGCGCCCGCGCCAAATGCCAGCAGCGTTGCGGCGGCAAGGGACCTAATACGACTGCGCAAAGTATGCCCTCACGCGAGCCGGTTCGCCGCACGCCGTGCAGGCGCCGCCGTTCTCCAGCGGCCGCAGAACGCGCGAGGTCGCCGTCGTGGCGGCCTTGACGTGCGCTTCGCATTCCGGCCGGCTGCACCACGCGATGTCCACCATGCCGGCGCGGTCACGGCAAAGCTCAAAAAACTCGCCGCGGTCGGACGTCTCGAAGGTGTGCTGCTCCAAAAACGTCTTCGCCTGCGCGAAGAGCGACGACTGGATTTCGTCGAGCGTCACTCGTAAGGCCGATTCGATGCCGGTCAGCGCGACGCCGCGCCGTTGCTCCGGATCGCCCTTCTGTCGGTCGCGCCGGACCAGCACCGCGCTGTCGGCGTCCACATCGCGCGGTCCGATCTCGATTCGAACGGGAACGCCGCGCATATCCCATTCGCTGTACTTCCAGCCCGGCTGCTCGTCGCGCACGTCGGCGCGTACGCGGAATCCGTGCGCCGACAATCGTTCGGCGGTGCGTTGACAGACCCCGACGGCCCGATCGTCGTTGGAGCGGACGATCGGAACGAGCACCGCTTCCAGGGGCGCCATCTTCGGCGGCAAACGTAATCCGCGGTCGTCGCCGTGCACCATGATGAGGCCGCCGAGCATTCGCCATGACACGCCCCATGAGGTCGTATGGACGTGTTTGACGGCACGATCGGAATCGACGAATTTGATATCGTAGGCCTTCGCGAAGTTCTGCCCGAGGTCGTGCGACGTGCCCGACTGCAGCGCTCTTCCATCCGGCATCAAGGCTTCGATGGCGAAGGTTTCGACTGCGCCGGGAAACCTTTCGCTCGCGCTCTTCGGACCGGCATAAACCGGCACCGCGACCACGTTCTCGGCGAACTCCCGGTAGAGATCGAGAATCTTCAGCGTCTCTTCGCGCGCCTCGGCGGCCGTAGCGTGCGCGGTGTGGCCCTCTTGCCAGAGGAACTCCATCGTGCGCAAAAACGGTCGCGTCGCCTTTTCCCAGCGAACGACGTTCGCCCATTGGTTGATCAGAATGGGGCGGTCGCGATACGACTGGATCCACTTGGCGTACATCACGCCGATGACCACCTCGGAGGTGGGGCGAATCGCGAGCGGTTCCCTCAGCTCCTCGCCGCCGCCGCGCGTCACCCACGCAACTTCCGGTGCAAAGCCTTCAACGTGTTCCGCCTCGCGTTGCAACAGGCCGGCAGGAATGAAGAGCGGGAAATACGCGTTCT
>JAFAQW010000004.1 GCA_019245995.1 Vulcanimicrobiota bacterium
GTGTTTTCCCGACGCTGATGCCCTTCGCTCCCCTAACGCGCACGAGATGCACGATGTTAGTTCTGATATCAGTGACGGCGAGGCGGCTGCCATCCCACTTCATCGGCCCAGCCAACGCGATTGCTCCGGTGAGCCTGACGAGCTTAAACTGCGACGACCTACTGGAAGCTCGGCTATGTATACAGTCCCTTTACGCGAAAAGACCTCGTCTGCAAAAAGATCGCCCTTGCCGTCATAAGCGCAATAGAAAAGCGCTCCCCGGGGAACCGTATACGTCTTACCACTGCCCTGAGCTTTAGGAAAAACCAGGACCTGGGCGCTCTCTATGTTGGTGGTGGCAAGGTTCCCCGTGAGCGGATCGACAGAGCAGTCAGACGGCCTAAAGTCCATTGAGGGCGGGCCATAGAGTGCTCCAATGGGCGTTGCTCCACCATGTGCAAATTCTAAAACGCGATACGTCTGTGTGTCGGTAATAAAAACGTTGCCGTGCCGGTCAGAGCACATGCCATCGGGCGATGTGAAACCGCTCGTCAGCTGGCCCACCAATTTCCCCGCGGGGTAGGTAAAGATAAAAATACCGTTGTTGGCGTCGGACACGTAGAGAAGATCTTCGCCCTTTGCTTCCGGGGCGACCCACGACTGCACGCGGCTACTAAGTCCGTGGCCATAAGGGACCTGGTGTGGCGCTACAGGACTCTGTAACGGCTGCGTGGCGCACCCTGCCAAGGAAAGGACCAGGGCTGAAAGGGCGGCCCTGGTGCGTGTATTCCTCGCCTTGGCAAGGCCGCTGAGTGCAAGTATTCCCTGCGTCATAGCGGCGTTGGGGAGGGCGAGGCTGCGTTGCCGTAGATCTTGGCGGGCTCCGTGCCGAGGCGCGTCTCGCCGACTAACTCGTCATTGACGTACATGTCGAGCAGCGACGTGCCGACGGCCGTCACCGTCAGGTCCAGCTTCTGCCCGGGTTCGGCGTACGCGCGGTAGACGTCGTGCTGTCCCGTCGCATCCGTCAGCGCCAGTCGTATGTCGAGCTGCTGGCCGTTCTGAACGTTTTGCGGCGTCGGAACCGAGACCAAGACGCGAACTTGTCGCAGCAGGTATCCTGATTCGTTCGGCCCCGCGCTGACCTGCAGATCGACTGGGTCGTATGACGCGATCTTCGCGTTGGGCGGCGGCTGCTGACGCGCGACCATGCCGTGGGGCGGGCCGTTCTTGCCGAGCGGCGTCCAAACGACCTGGCCCAACTTGATGCCGCCCCGTTCGGCGAGATCGCGCGCTTGATCGATCGTCAGGCCGACGAACTTGGGAACGGCGATGGTCAGCCGCGCGCCGCGGCTCACGACGAGGTTGACGGCGTCGCCTTCGTGGACGCTCACCAACGGGGCCGGGCTCTGCGAGATCACGTGCCCCTCGGGGATAACGTCGCTGCGCTGGTATTTCACCTTCCCCATCTGCAAATGCGCGTGCGAAAGGTCGAGCTGCACCTCGCGCATCGACTGGTAGCGCAGATCCGGCATCAAGCGCGCGACGATGCCGTCGCTGATGACGAACGACACCTGGCGACCCTGCCGAACTTGCTGCCCCGCTTCCGGACGCTGCATGATCACGACGTTCTTCGGATAGCGGTCGCTGGTCGTGTGATCCACCACGGCGGCGGTCAGCCGCAGGCGTTCGATCTCGGCGTTCGCATCGGTCAGCGTTTGCCCGACAAACGACGGCAGCGTGACGGTGGCCGACGACGGAAGCAGAAAGTCATAGATCTGGCGCCCGAACCAAACGACGACCGCCACGAAGACCGCGAGGACCAGCGGAAAAACCCAATCGCGCGGTACGTACAGCTGGAGCGACGATCTCAGGCCACGGCCTCCGCCGAAACCCGGCTGAAGTCGAGATTGCTGAAGACGCGTTGCACGTCTTCGTGTTCGTCGAGCGCTTCCAGAAACGCTACGGCTTCGTGCAGCTCGCCGGCCTGCAGGTCCAGCTTCGTCTTGGGCCGCATGCCGAGATACGCATCCGAGATCTTCGCATCCGAAACGCGCAGCGCGTCACGGACCTCAGCAAGGCGCGCGGCGTCGGTGTACACGGTCGCGAGCTCGGGATCGAACTCGATATCGTCCACGCCGTCGATCAGCGTCGCCTCCATGAAGGCCTCTTCCGATCTGCCCGCCGGTTCGATCTCCACGATCCCGACCGGATCGAACATCCACGCGACGCTGCCGCTTTCGCCAAGCGTTCCGTCGTGGCGGCTGAAGAGATGGCGTACTTCGCCCGCCGTCCGGTTGCGGTTGTCCGTCGCGGCATCCAAGATCACGGCGACGCCGTGCGGCCCATAGCCTTCATAGCGAATCTCTTCGATCTCGCGCTCGCTTTGTCCGGACGCACGCGCGATCGCGCGCTTGACGTTCTCCGCCGGCATGTTGAACTCGCGCGCCTTTTCAACCGCGATCTTCAAGCGATAGTTGGCTTCCGGATCCGGGGAGCCGGACTTCGCCGCCAAAATAATCTCTTTGCTGAGCTTCGTAAAGAGCGCGCCGCGTTGAGCGTCGACTTTGCCCTTCTTCAGCTTGATGTTGTGCCATTTGGAGTGACCGGACATAGCCGCCCTACTTTCGTTATCCCGGGCCGATTATCCAGGTAGGGAACCACATTCGCTGATGCCAGGCGTTCCACGGGATGCCGTGGGCCGCCAAAACGGGATAGAAGTAGACGAACCCCATGGCTGCGAGCGCGACGTATGCCCCCACGCCCGCGCCGCCGAGCCACCGTCCCATTTCCCGCGCCTGGGCCCAGCGGAAAAAGCGTTGCAGAATGATCGCGTTGCAGAGGCAAATCAGCGGGACGTTGACGTAGAAATGATACGCGAACGTGAGCCTCGGAGAGCCGAACCACGGCAACCACTGCAACAGGTACGTGATCACGATCAGCGCGTACGCCTTGTTTCGTTCGCGCCACGCCAGCACGCCGACCCACGGCACGCACAGCAGGCCGAACCAGAGAATCGCGGGGTTCGGCAGTGAGGTGATCTCGTAGATGCAGCATCCTTTCGGATCGGTCGTATCCTTGCGGTGGTCTTCATAAAAGTACGCGACCGGCACGTAGTCGATCGGCCACTCCCACATCTTCGACGAGTACGGATGCGTCGCGCGCAGGTTGTGGTGGTACTCGTACATCGTGTATTGACGATAGACGAGATCGTTCAGATTGTGGATCTCGCCGGGATCCGGCGAGTGACGCACGAGATCCGGAACCCACACCAACGCATAGACGCTCGCGCTGACGAACAAGATGGTCGCCAGTGCGCCGTCGAGCCGGAAACCGCGCGGATTCCCCCACAGGGTGGGCTCACGTTTGAAGAAGTAGCGCTGCAGCCAAAGCAGCGTGAGGATCACGAAGCTCACGCCGAAGCCCATCACGCCGTACCACTTCGCGCTGACCAAACACCCCAACGCGACGGTAAAGAGAACCAGCCACAGCTTTGAGGAACGGCCCCTTTCGATGGCAGGCGACTCCGCAACGCGGACCTCGTCGCCGGCGTACGTCACGCTACCTTCGGGCGTCTCGTAGCGCACGGTCGCGTCGCGCCGGTATTCGATCGTGAGCGGCTCGTCATCGTAGACGAGCGCGCCGCCCTTATTCTGCGAGCGCGCGCCGCGCGCGATTTTTCCGCGCGCGTCGATCGAGCCGCCGTCCGCGGCATGCACGACCGTCGACGCCGAATCGCGGAGTGCGAGCGAACCTTCACCATATGTGAGTTCTCGCCGGCCGTCGCCGAACAGCCGCACGAAGGCCACGTAACGAACGAGCAGATAGAGCGCCGAAGCGACGTACAGCGTAACGATGACCGTCGATGCCGCGTCGAAACCGGCGGTCGCACGGCCCATTAGCGCGACGATGAGGCCTGCGAGCAGCGATGTCGCCGCGGCGACGGCGAATCCCCACCAGGGCACGCGCACGTTGGCGCGTTCGCCCACCTGCGAGCTGATCCAGAACCGATAGAACGCGTAGACCGCGAGCGTCGCAAAAAAGACGACGAAGCCTTCCGGCGTCGCGATCCGGGACTGCACGAAGTGCATACCGTCGAAGGTCAGAAGCAATGCCGCGATCGTCGCGAAGATCGTCGAGCCGGTGATACGCTTGGCAAAAACGTAGAGCAGCATCACGACGAGCGCGCCGAAGACCACGTCGAGAAAACGCCAGCCATAGGGATTGTCGCCGTTGCCGAGGTGGCCGATGATGCCGTTGAGGAACGTCCACCCGCGGAGGCCGTGGCCCTTCGGCATTCCGCCGAAGAGCATCATGGAGAGCGTGATGAGCAGTTTGCTCAACGGCGGATGGGTGTTTTCGTAGATCCGAAGGTTTTGCAGATACTCTTCGCCGGCGCGCGCGAAGTAAATCTCGTCGAAGATGCCGCACCGCGAAATTCCCGGGAGCGTCCAGCACGACGTGCCGGTCGGCCGCCAATAGCCGACAAACGACAGCACGAAGTTCCCGATGCCGAGCGCCGCGACGATCGCATGGTCCAGCGGCCAGCGCAGCGCCGCCAGTCCCTCGCGCGGGTCGAACCAATGCCGAACCTCGGCGCTCCACGGCACGGCTTCCTCCGGCGCGGCGCCGACCTTCTCAGGCGTTGGCGCCGTCTCGACCGCGCCTTCAGACGTTCCGAGATATTGATAGCCGAGCCAGAAGAAGGCGCCGACCGCAACGATCGACAGCAGCGTCGTCCCGGGTCCCCACAGATTCTGCGAGTTGACGCCCGGAATGCTCGCGGTGACGACGTGCAGGTACTGCAGGCTATAGATCAGGTTCGCGAAGAGCACGACGGAGAGTGCAATCGCGGACCACAGGTAGCGCTTCGCGAAGGGGATGCACGCGAGCGTGAACAGCACGCCGTTGAACAAGTAGCGCTCGTGCATGCGGGTTGAGAGCACGAAGAAGGCCAGCGTCGCGATGGCGCAACCTTCGAGCAGCGATTA
>JAFAQW010000129.1 GCA_019245995.1 Vulcanimicrobiota bacterium
GGTCCGGTCGCGAGCAAGGAGATGTGGTCGGAGATTTACGATCGCGTGGCCGAACAGATTCGCGCGCATCGCACGACCCTGATCTTCGTCGGCACGCGTCGAATGAGCGAGCGCGCCGCCTTCGCACTGAACGAACGCCTGGGCGAGGGCTTCGTGATGCCGCATCACGGTAGTCTCGCGCGCGACCTTCGCTTCGACGTGGAACGCCGTTTGCGCGCGGGCGAGCTGCGCGCCGTCGTTGCAACCGCGTCGCTCGAGCTCGGCATCGACATCGGCACCGTCGACTTGGTCGTGCAGCTCGGATCGCCGCGCTCGATTGCGGTCGGTTTGCAGCGTATCGGCCGGTCCGGTCACTGGATCTCCGCAATCCCGAAGGGAATTTTCTACGCTACGACGCGCGACGACTTGCTCGAATGCGGCGCCCTGGTCCGCGCGATCCGTTCCGGAGAACTCGATGCGCTGACGATCCCGCCGGCGCCGCTCGATATTCTCGCGCAGCAAATCGTGGCGGCGTGCGCGCAGCACGAGTGGGGCGCCGACGAGCTCTTCGCAACGGTTCGCAAGGCCTATCCCTACCGGCAGCTATCGAGACCCGATTTCGATTCGGTCCTTTCCATGCTGGCCGACGGCATCGCGACGTCGCGTGGACGCAGCGGAACCTTCCTGCACTTCGATCGAGTGAACGGGCGGCTTCGCGCGCGCCGCGGCGCGCGTTTGGCCGCGTTGACCTGCGGAGGCGCCATCCCGGACACGGCCAACTTCAACGTCGTCCTCGAGCCGGACGACCACGTGATCGGAACCTTGGACGAAGATTTCGCAATCGAGAGCATGGCCGGCGACATCTTTTTGCTCGGCACCAACTCCTGGCGCGTGCGCCGCGTCGAAGCGGGCATCGTTCGCGTCGAAGATGCGCACGGGGCGCCCCCATCCGTTCCGTTCTGGAATGGCGAAGGTTACGGCCGAACGCTGGAGCTCTCGCGCGAAGTTTGCGCGGTACGCATCGCCATCGACGAACGATCCGACCAAGCCGCCTGCGAGTGGCTCGCCCGGGAATGCGCCCTCGACCGAAGCGGCGCGGAACAGGCCGTCGCGTACGTGCGTGCCGGCAAGTCCATTCTCGGTGTCGTCCCCACGCAGCAAGCGATCGTTGCCGAGCGGTTTTTCGACGAAGGCGGCGGCATGCAACTGGTGTTGCACACGCCGTTTGGCGCACGGGTGAACCGGGCGTGGGGCCTTGCGTTACGCAAGAAGTTCTGCCGTTCGTTCAATCTGGAGCTTCAGGCCGCCGCAACCGATAACGGAATCGTGCTGTCGCTCACCGATCAACACGCGTTTCCACTCGAAATCGTTTTTGAGTTCGTGAAGTCGGCAAGCGTCGAGGACACGCTCAAGCAGGCGCTCTTGCCCGCGCCGATGTTTGCGGCGCGCTGGCGGTGGAACGCGACGCGCGCGCTTGCGATCCTGCGTTTCAGCGGCGGCCGCAAAGTACCGCCGCAGCTCGTACGGATGCGTGCCGACGATTTGGTGGCGGCGGTGTTTCCCGATCAAGCGGCGTGCGCCGAAAACCTCACCGGCCCGATTCGCATTCCCGACCACGTGCTCGTGCGCGAGACGATCGACAACTGCCTGCGCGAGGCGATGGACGTTGACGGCTTCATCGCGGTGTTGCGCGGCATCGAGGCGCGCGAGATTCGTACGGCCGCGATCGACACGCCGGAGCCGTCGGTCTTCTCGCACGAGATCTTGAACTCCAATCCGTACGCGTATCTCGACGACGCGCCGCTCGAGGAGCGTCGCGCGCGCGCCGTGACGCTGCGCCGAACGACGCGTGAGGATGCCGACGGAACGGGACGGCTCGATCCCGCCGCGATCGCCGACGTAAGCGCCGAGTCGTGGCCGGTCGTCCGCGATGCGGACGAACTGCACGACGCCCTGACGACGCTGACGGTCCTCCCGCCCGTCGAGGCGTGGCAATCGTGGTTCGACGAACTCCTCGCGCAACGCCGCGCGACTGTGCTTCAGGCTCCGTCCAAAGCGCCGGCGTGGACGTGCGCTGAACGATTGGCTATTGCGCGCTTGGCCTATCCTGGCGCAACGATCGTTCCGTCGCTCGCGGAGATTGCGGTCCACGAAGTGCCGGCGTCGCGCGACGAAGCGATCGCCGAGATTTTGCGCGGCTGGCTCGAATCGAGCGGTCCCTGTACCGTGCAGGCTTTGGCCGAGCGGCTCGCTCTCGAACCGTCCGCGGTGGAGTCCGCGCTCGTCCGGCTGGAAACGCAAGGACAAGTTCTGCGCGGCCATTTTACGACTTCCGATTCACCGGACGAGTGGTGCAACCGCCGCGTGCTCGCGCGCATCCATCGCCTGACGATCGGGCGGTTGCGGCGCGAAATCGAACCCGTCACCGCCGCACAATTCGTCGGCTTCCTGCAGCGTTGGCAGCACGTTGCGAGGGGGTCGCGCCTCCACGGCGTCGACGGGACGCTGCAGATCGTCCGACAGCTGGAAGGCTACGAGCTTCCCGCCGTCGCGTGGGAGGCCTCGGTGCTCCCCTCGCGCGTCGCGGGCTACCGGCCGGAGTATCTTGACCGGCTGTGCTACGCCGGTGACGTGATGTGGGGCCGTCTGACGCCGCATCCCGCGCTCGAATTGCGCGACGGCGAACCGCGGCCGAAGGTGCGTCCGACTCGTCTCGCGCCGATTGCGCTCTTTTTGCGCGCCAGCGCCGACGAGTTGATCGTGCGCCGGCAGTCAAACGACGCCGCGCTGTCGACCGCCGCCCAGGACGTGTTGACGAAGCTCGTGGAGCTGCGGTCGCCGTTTTTCCCCGAGATCGCAAACGCCAGCAAGCGTCTCGCGAGCGAGGTCGAGGAGGCGCTGTGGCAACTGATCGCCGCCGGACTCGTCACGGCCGACGGCTTCGACGCATTGCGCGCGCTGACCGACGCGAAACGGCGCCTAGGCGAGAAGGGCGTTCGGGCGCGGCCACGCGCCTCGGGCGGACGTTGGACGCTGTTGACGCACGCGACGGAATGCATCGAACCCGAATCGTTCGCGCGGCGTTTGCTCGCGCGCTGGGGAGTGGTTTTCCGCGACGTCATCGCGCGCGAGACCCTCGCTCCGCGCTGGCGCGATCTGCTGGTGGTGTTGCGGCGCATGGAGGCGCGTGGCGAAATTCGCGGCGGGCGTTTCGTGGCGGGCTTCGTCGGCGAACAGTTCGCCCTGCCCGAAGCGCTCGAAGCGTTGCGGGCCCTCCGCCGCGCCGGCGGCGATGCGGAAACGGTCACCGTGAGCGTCTACGACCCGCTGAACCTCGCGGGAATAATTTTGCCGGCCGGCGCGCCGGGGACGTTTCGTGCACCGGTTGCTGCGGCCTCGGGCTAGCGCCCTAACATGTCGTCCCGGTCTGCTTGCCGGCGTAAATCTCGATCACGCCGTTGGCCTGCGCCGGAACGCTCTGGCCCTTGAGCAGCGAGCCCACACCGCCGATCACGCCGCCGTACGGACCCTTCTTCGCGACCGCGTAACAGGGACCGAAGTTGATGGTAAACGAGAAAATCGTCGCCTGGCCGTAGGCGGTGTACGGCTTTCCGGGGATGACTTTCTTCGACGTGAGGCCGCCGCCGGCGCGGACCTTCGAGCCAAACGACGTTCCGCCCGATATCTCGATCTGTAAGTAGAAAATCGCCGTTCCCTTGCCGAGGTGCGGTTGATGGTTGTAATTTTTGGTGCTGCTGATCAACGTCAAATTGACGGGCGGATTCGCACCGGGATATTGCAACGTGCCGCCCCAGCCGCCGTAAGCCGGGACGCAGAGGTGACCGCCTTTGCTCGAGAGCTTCGCAGTGAGCTCGGAATACTTCTTGGTTGTTTTCTGTCCTTTGCATTCGGGAACGCTCCGGTCCGGCGTGACGCTCGCACCAAACTGCGGTGCCTGGACCACCGAAGGAAGCGTCGGCGCATGCTGCGCACACGCTGCGAGCGATAAAACGGCCGCAAGAAGCAGCCGGCGTAGCCGGCCGTCGCGGGTCAACGACATGTCAAACCTCCCTCGAGATGCTGTTGTAGATCATTCATCGTGAGGCCAGCGCCTGCAGCCGCTGCTCTCCCGCCGTAGCGAGGGCATCCAAATCGTGATACGCGGCGATTTCGGCGGCGGTCGGACGTTGGTAGGCGCCCTCGAGCGAATTGAGCAGGAAGCCGAGCTGCTCCCGAATTTTCGTGGGATGCACGACGTCGGCCTCACTCGAGTGCACGTCCAT
>JAFAQW010000242.1 GCA_019245995.1 Vulcanimicrobiota bacterium
GCGGCAAATCGACGCTTGCTTTCTCGCTCACGGGACACCCGCAATACGACGTCAGCGGAACGGTCGAACTCGACGGCCAGGACCTGCTCTCGCTCTCGCCCGACAAGCGGGCGCGTGCGGGCCTCTTCCTCTCGTTTCAATATCCGGCGGCCATCCCGGGCGTGAAGGTCGCGAACTTCTTGCACGCGGCGCGACAGGCCGAGCGGCCCGGCGATCTTCCGCCGGCGAAGTTTCGCGCGTTGCTGCTCGAAAAGATGGAACAGCTCGGCATCGAGCCTTCCTTCATGGGACGGTATCTGAACGACGGCTTCTCCGGTGGTGAAAAGAAGCGGCTGGAGATGCTCCAGTTGGCCGTGCTCGCGCCCAAGTACGCGGTCTTGGACGAAACGGACTCGGGCCTGGACATCGACGCCCTCAAAGCCGTCGGCAACTCCATTACGGCGCTGCGCGCGTCTGAAGAAGGCCGCGCAACCGGATTTTTGATCATCACGCACTATCCGCGCATTCTGCAATACGTCGTTCCCGACGTCGTGCACGTCATGATCGACGGACGAATCGTGTTGACAGGTGACCACGAGCTCGCGCATCGCATCGAGCGCGAAGGCTACGACCGCATCCGAGAAGAGTCCGCTGCAGGTGTCTAGCGTAGCGACGGCTGCGGTCCAGTCGTCTTCCGCCCAGGACGAGCTCGCGCGCGACCTTTGGCGCCGCCTGGACGCGCTGAATGTGGACGCGATGCCGTTGTCGAGCGCGCAGCGGCGCAATGCGTTGGAACGTTTCTTGTCGGTGCGCAGCGGGCGGGAAAGGCCGGGGCGTTTTTGGCGCGTGGATTTCGAACGGCTCGCGCCGGCCCCGGGCGCAATCGCGGCGGACGCCCCGATAACCTATGAAGGGAGCGCGCCGGGCGTCATCGTCACCAGCCTTCGTCGCGCCGCGCGAGAGCATCCCGCATTGCTCGCGCGCGCATTTGGAAGCACCGGAGCCGCCGCAACCAAATTCGGCGCGCTCACCGAGGCCTTCGCAAACGGCGGCGCTTTCGTTTACGTGCCCGCGGACCGCTCGTGCGACGAACCGATCGTCTTGCGATGCGACGCAGCAGACGGTGCGGCGGTCTTTCCGTGGAACGTCGTGTTCGCGGAGCGCGGCGCGCGCGCCGTCCTGGTCGAGCACGTCACCGGCGCCCCCGGCGCTTTTATCTGCGGCGTAACGGAGATCGTCACGGAGGAAAGCGCGGACGTCACCTACGCCGTCGTCCAACGACTGCGGGGCGGGAGTTCCATCGCCAGCAGGACGGCACGGCCGGGGCGGGACGCGTCGGTCGCGTGGGCGGTCGCGGAGCTCGGTGCAGATCTGGCCGCGTCGGATTTAACGGTTTCAATCGATTCGCCCGGTGCGTCGGCCCAGATCGCGTCACTCTTCTTCCCCGCTTCGGACCAGCACGTGGACGTCGTCAGCAGCGTCGAGCACAATGCCGGCGACGCGACGTCCGAGACGCTGGTCAAATCCGCGGCTCGCGACAGGGGCCAAGCGCGTTTCCTCGGCAACATCCGCATCGCGCCCCATGCGCAAGGTAGCGACGCCCGCTTACGCGACGACGCGCTGCTGTTGTCCCCGCGCGCCCACGTGGATTCCGTGCCGGCCCTGGAGATCGGCGCCAACGACGTGAAGGCGTATCACGGCGCGACCGTCGGGGCCATCGACGCAGAGCAGATCTTCTACATGGAAAGCCGCGGCCTCGAACGCAACGCGGCGGAACGCATGATCGCGCTCGGCTTCTTCGAGCCCGCGATCGAACGTTTCCCGACGAGCGCGCTGCGCGACGAAATTCGAAACGCGGTGGCCGCGAAGTTAGCATGATCCGTACCGGCACCCTTCTCGAGCGCGACCGTGACAACGAGAAGCTGCAGCGCATTATCGCGGATTTTCCTATTCTCGCGCGGCCGACGTCGCGCGGGAAACGGCTGGTCTACCTCGATTCGGCGGCGACGTCGCAGAAGCCGCGCTGCGTCATTGATGCGTTGGTCCAATATTACGAGCAGTACAACGCCAACATTCACCGCGGCGTCTACGAGATCGCGGCGCGCGCGACCGACGAATACGAGCGCGCCCGGGTCAAAGTCGCGCGCTTCGTCGGGGCGAGCCCCTCTGAGATCGTCTGGGTTCGCAACACGACCGAGGCGATCAATCTCATCGCTTATTCTTGGGGCGCGCAGCACCTCCGCCGCGGCGACGCGATCTTACTGACGGAATTGGAACACCACTCCGATCTCGTGCCCTGGCAGTTGCTGGCGGAGCGCTCGGGTGCCCACCTGCGGTTTCTTCCGGTGGACGAGCGCGGAGTCCACGTCCTTGACGACTTGGACGGTTTATTGGACGGCTGCAAACTGGTGGCCCTGGGTCACGTGAGCAATACCCTCGGCACCGTCGCACCGCTCGAGACGATCATCCCACGCGCGCACGCAGCGGGCGCGATCGTCGCGGTAGACGGCGCTCAGGGAGCGCCGCATTTGTCTCTGGACGTCCACGCGCTGGACGCGGATTTCTACGCCTTTAGCGGACACAAGATGCTCGGACCCACGGGCATCGGCGCGCTCTACGGCAAGAAGGCTTTGCTCGATGCGATGCCGCCCTTCTTTTCGGGCGGCGACATGATTCGGCGCGTGCGCTACGAGAACACCATCTTCAGCGATCCCCCGCGCCGATTCGAGGCCGGAACCGGCAATATCGCCGACGCGATCGCCTTCGGCGTCGCCGTCGAGTATCTGCAGAACCTCGGCATGAGCTGGGTACGCGAGCACGAGCGCGCGCTCACCGCCTACGCGCTGGAACGGCTGGCGGCGTTTGAGCCTCGCGGGCTCGCGATTTACGGCCCGCGCGATCCGGACCGCATCTCCGGAGTCATTTCGTTCAATTTTGCGGACATCCACGCGCACGATCTGGCCTCCATCCTGGATACCGAAGGCATTTGCGTGCGCGCGGGCCACCATTGTACGATGCCGCTCATGGCAAAGATGGGGTGGTCGGCGACGGCGCGCGCCTCGTTCTACGTGTACAACACGCCGGAGGACATCGACGTGCTCTGCGCCGGTTTAGAGAAGGCTGCAACCGTCTTCGCGCGATAGAGGCGGCACGGGACCATGGACGATTTCTACCGCGACTACATCTTGGATCACTACCGCAACCCCCGAAACTTCGGAACGTTCGAGCGCGCCGACGTCGAGGCGGAAGACCTCAACCCGCTCTGCGGTGACGAGATCCACATGCAACTTCAGCTCGACGACGGCGTCGTCAGAGACGTTCGCTTCTCGGGCAAAGGATGCGCGATCAGCCAAGCCTCGGCCTCGATGCTCACGGAAACGGTCAAGGGAATGAAGCTTTCGGACGTCGCTCAGCTATCGAAACAGGCGGTGCTCGACAATGTGGGCATCGGGATCAGCCCGACGCGGATGAAATGCGCGATGCTGGGATTGCGAGTGCTCAAGAGCGCCGCCATCGGCCGTCTGGCCGCCTGGCCCGACGAGGAATAGTTCTTTACTGCGGCTTGATGGCGTAGTGGTCGGTAATTTGTAGGCCGCCGGGGCCGGCGCCGACCGTGAAGGTTACGTAATATTCCCCGCTGCCGGTTTGCACGTCGGCCGTAACCCGGTACTGCTGCGCCCCGATCGAAGACGAGCGGATCGTCGCAATGCGCGCGCCGGGCGTCATGAAGCTCTCCGTCGGCGTACCGTGCGCCAAGTAGCCCGACGCCGTTTGGCGATCGCCTCTCGCGAGCGCGCCCAGGTACGCGCGGACCACGCCGGCGGGATCCGATGAACTGGGCGCGTTCGTCGGCCCGGCGGCGACGGCAAGATGCGACGGCGCGGCCGTGGGTCGTATCGGTGCGGGCGCAACCGTCGCCCGCGCGACGAGCGCGGGCGTCGCGCTGGCAGCAGCGATCCTCCGCGTCGCCTTCGGCGTAACAGCCGCGGTCTCGGCCGTTGTCGGCGTAGCCGCCGCAGTCGGTTCAGCCGTCGGAGTTCCGCGCGGCGTCGCAGCGGGTCGAGTCCTGACGGGAGCGGGCGTGCGCGTTGCCGGGATGGCATTGCTGGGCTCGATCGTGGGCTGCGTCGTCGCCGGTGCGATGGCGATGCGCGTTGCCGGCGACGGCGATCTGTTGGAACCGCCGAAAAAATGCGCCAAGGCGCCGCCCAGCAACAGTCCGGCCAAGATCACGACCAAGACCAACGGAAAGAGCGGCAGGCCTCCCTCGCTGGGTTCGCCGTCGCCGCGCCGGCGTCGCGGTGGTTCCCGCATCGCGTTGTTACGTGGCCGGCTCAGCCAGCCGGTCCGCCAACGCCGCTTGCAAACTGGACGGAAGCGTCTCGATCAGGTCGGGACGGCGCTCGACGAACAACGCCGTCGATTCGCGAATGAGGTCGGGGTTGCTGCGGGCATACGCGAGCAGGGCCTGTGGCGCGCCACTCTCCCGCGCCGCAATCCGCTCCAACGTCGTTCCGGCGCCCTCTGCCGCGTCTTCCGAAGACTCACCGCGTTCCCGGAACGCCTCGAACATCGCTTCGAGGAAAACCGCGAAGACGTCCGCCGGCATTGCCGATAGCTCTCGCTGGTAGAACGCGGCGAGTTCGTCTTCGTCTGTCTTAGCAAGAAGCTTCTCGACTGCGCCCGCCAGTATGCCGGGCGGGACGTTCCCGAAGGGCATTAATGCTTCATTTATTCCCGGCGGCAGGCGGCTCCTCGATGCAGCAGAAATTGTGCGCCCGATGATCCGCGTGAAGGTCCCGCTCGATCTCCACGCCGTCGCTGTCGGCGGCTCGGGCGCCTTTGCGCTGGCGACGCCGATGCGCATTTCGGACTTGTTACGTTTTGCCGTCCGCGAAGCAATCGGTCACCATGCGCCCTCGGATAAGTTTTCGCGCAGTCTCGCCCGAACGCTCGCGGGCCTGGCGGCCGGCGACTTCACCATCGATATCAACGGACGATCGTTTACGGATGCCGACGCCGTGGTCGTCTGCGATCGAAGCGCCGACATTCGGTTTTTCTTGACGCAACGGCGCCGGGCTTCATTTCACCGAAAACCGAAAACAGCACACTAACCACACGGAGCACACCATTCTACTCGGCGTTGCCTTTCTTGCGGCGCTTACCGCTGCGCCGGTCGCTCCTTACGATCGCGTGCAATATCAGACCGCCGGCGAGGACGTCTATCGAATCGAAACGAGCCAGTCGCTTTCGCGCGTACGATATGCCGGGACGCAATTACTGAGGATCGCTCACGAGGGCGACGGGCTGCGATTCGACGCGCAGGCGTCGTACGTTCGAGAGGCCCCCGACGGCAAAAGCTCCGCACGCGCCCATTTCGTTCAAACGCTTTCGCGCGACGGCGGCTTTGAGGACGTGCTAGACGAGGATCCCGAATTTCTGACGATCTTGAATCAGCCGTTTGCGGTACGCCTCGACGACTCGACCTTGCGCGACGTCAGATCCCTGCACGCCGCCGTTCCGTTTCAAGCGACCTCGCCGCTGGGCGGGGCGACGCTGCTGCGCGGTTATTTGCGGCCCGGCGGCTCGGGGGTCGTCGGCGGTCGCCGGACGACCGCGGTGCGGTTCGACGCCACGGGAACGATGACCGGGACGCTTCCTGGCCACGCTGAGGCCACCATCGCGGGAACGCTGCGGATGGAGGGGGTCGCGTACTATTCGGTCGACGCCGGGTTGCTGTTGGGATTGAACGTGACCATGACGATCGACGCGCGCTTGCGGCAGCGTCGCCCGTCAGTCGCTGTTCCCGTTCGCATCGTCTACCGGCGTTCGATGCGCGCCGGTCCTTAGAAGGCGCCGACCAGCTCCACCTGTAGCGGATGACGGAACGGCTGCTCGTGCAGCTCCGTCAACGGCGTGAACGCGAGATGATTCTGGTGACAGTCGATGAGCATCTCGATGCCGCGCTTGACGCAGCCCGTCTCTTCGACGTATTTCGCTAGCTTTTTCTTGAAGTAGGCTTTGGGATCGCGCAGTACTTTCGCGTAGTACGGATCGTCGGTGAGGCCCTCCGGATCCACGCCTTCGGCGGGAACCAACCAGAGAAACCATGGGTCTTCGCCGCTGCGGTGACCGATCAAGACGAGCGGCAACGCGCGCGCGCTGTCGATCTTTGGCAAGAAACTGCAGATGGTGTACGCATCGAAAGCGATTTCGGTGGGCTCGAACGCTTGCGGCATAGCGAGGCTTTAGGAGGGCTGGCGCAAACCCCTCCCGCGACGCATCGCCCCGCCCAAGCGCTTGAGGAGTTTTTAAGCGCGAGCGTGAAACCTCCGGACTAGCAAGGGTGGTCCGGGGCACTATATGGGCGCACTCGCACCACTGGAGTACGGGAGTATTCGTGCCATCAGCGACTACGCCGAGACGCGCCGCTGCGAGCTTGCCGCGGGACGGCTCGGCGCCCACCGTCGAGAATTTTGAGGCAATCGTCGATGAGTATCAGCGGCGCCTCTACGGCTTTGCCCTACGCATGACGGGAAATCGCGAAGACGCCGAAGAGATCGTTCAAGACGCGTTCGTGCGTGCGTACCGTGCGCTCGGTAAAATGTCACCTGGCCAACGCGCCGACCTCCGGCTCCAACCGTGGCTCTACACCATCACCTTGAACGTTACGCGGAACCGCCTGCGCAGCAAGCGTCCCACGAACGTCGCCCTGGATGCGCTGGCCGATCCCGACGCGATCTTGCGCGAGTCCCACGAGGGCCCGCCGCAGCCGGAGAAGATCGTCGAGCAGAACACCGAGATCGCGTTGGTCGAGCGAGCGCTGCTGCAGTTGCCGATGCACCTTCGAGCTGCAGCGACGCTTCGATTCATCGAAGGCCGCAGTCATCCAGAGATTGCCGAAATCTTGAATCAGCCGATCGGGACCGTCAAGTCGCACGTCCACCGTGCCGTACGAATCCTGCGACGGATTCTCGGACCGCAGATCGGACGATTCGTTCCGGAAGGAGTTGCAGTACATGCGTTGTCGTGACGTCGAGGCGCTTTGGGACGAGTTGCGGGACGAGTGCCGAGCGAGCCTCAAGGAGACGGTCCACGTCCATCTGCGCGCGTGTCCTTCCTGTCAAGACATGTACGAACAGTACGAGGGCGTCGCGTACTGCCTGTCGTGCCTGCCGCCGCCCGAGCCGTCTTGCGACCTCGCCAAGAAGGTCGTCGCTCACATTGCGGCGTTGCGCGGCAAGGCGCTAGCGCCGATCGTATTGTCATCGGTAACGACGCCCGTCGGCAAGCTCTACGTCGGCGTCAAGCATAACAGGATCGCCTACTTGAGCCTCGATACCGGCGAGCCGCTCGACGACGTCGTTAGCAAAGCCGCGCGGCGTCTCCATCGTCCCGTCGTCCTCGGACAGGCTCCGGAGTGGCTTCGCAAGGCGCTGGATCGCTTCTTCACAACGTGGAAACTCGACGACGCGATGGTAGACATCAGCGACCTCACGCCCTTCGAACAGGAGGTCCTTCGCGCGGCCGCTCGCATTCCACCCGGCGAAGTTCGATCCTACGCGTGGATCGCGACGCAGGTGGGCAAGCCGCGCGCCGCACGCGCCGTCGGGCGCGTGATGGCGCGGAATCCGTTGCCGTTGCTCTTTCCGTGCCATCGCGTCGTCGACGCATCCGGCGATCTTCACCATTACTATTACGGTCTTGAAATGAAAGCGCGTCTTCTCAAAATGGAGGGCTACCGCCGCTAGACGCCAACCTCGTTTTCGGATGAGCGACCCCCGCATTGCGGCGATTCCCGACGTGCACGGCCATGCGAAAGGGGAACACCGCCCGTATAGCGAGGAGCGGCCGATTGCGTATTCGGCGCGCATGCTGTTCCTTTGGTTTTATCATGCCTGCCGCCGCGGCTCTCCACGTTTTCTGATGGTTGCGGACCACGCGAACTACTTGACGTTCGAAGATCCGGGTGCCGTCAATACCGTGCGCCGCGCCCTGAACCTCGCCCAGGCCGGAGACCTCCTCGGCGCGGCCGAGACCGCAGGCGTCGACCTGGCGCATGCGGCGCTCGTCTCTGAAGCATTGCGGCGCGGAATGCGCTTTTCGATCGGCGCGGAGATGGATAACGACCCTCGCGCGCGTCCCGACGCACAGAACATCGTTGACGCTATGCGACCCGATGGGATCATTCGCTCTGTCCATTTCGTGTCGATCGTGCACCCGGAAAAGGGCGGCGATTGGGCGTGGCCTTTCGACAACCCGGAATTTGCACCGCTGCACGACGTCGTCGGTCCTGACAAACTGTGGGAACTCTATACCGCGAAGTTGCTCGACGACCTCGAGAAGCTGCCGGCCCACATCGTCGGACACTTTTACGCGCCGGCGACGCTGGGCCGGTGGCCGGCGCAAAAGAAGCTGGACGAGTACGAAGACCGCATGCTCGAGGTCGCCCACCGGCGCGGCCTCGCCATCGAGGTCAACACCCGCTTTCTCTATCGTCCGCATCCGGACGATCGGCGCAAGAAATACCTCGACGCCAACGCGCGGTTGATTCGCAAGGCCAAAGCGCGAGGCGTCGGCATCGCGATCGGTTCTGACGCTCATAGTCCCAAGGACCAAGGCGGCGCGTTCGATTGGGCGCTGAAGTTGCTGGACGACGCGAAGATCAACGAAATCGTCTTTCCCGTCGCGGGGCGGCTTGCGCGCGTCGCGTTGCGCGCCACGCGCGAGCACCTGGAGGCGCACGCCAAAGCCGGGCGGCAGCCGTTGGTTCCGGGCAGCAGCATCACGGGATATGGCCGGGCCGAACTCGGCTTACCGGAAGAGAGCGAACTCGCCCACCGGGAACCGTCGCGCTCCGGACGCGACGCTGGACCGAAGAAGCGCGCGGCCGCGTCCGCCACGACCAGCACGTCGCGGCGCTCCGCCGAATCTGCGTCATCGGCGACCAAAGCCAAAGCGGCTCGCTTATCGAAGGCCGTTCGCGCGTCCAAGCCGGCCAAGACGAAAGCGGCCAAGAGCGGTTTCCCGAAGCGGAAAAAAGCTTCGCCGGCGAGGCCGAAAAAAGCCCGAAAGGTTGCGCCGGCTCGCTCACGCACGACTCGCGCGCAACCCGCGCCGTCGCGCGGCGGCGCGAAGAAGCCGACGCGGAAAGCGCCGGCGAGAAAAGCGCCGGCGAGAAAAGCGAAGAAGAGCGGCGCGAGGAAACCGGCACCGCGGCGCGCGGTCAAGCCGAAGCGGCGACCGGCAAGCCCAGTAAAGAAGACCGTCAAAAAGAAAAAGAGCGCGGCCAAGCGGCGCTAAAGTCTCCAAAAGAACTCACGTTAATAGAGGACTACAGCATTGGCGGATATCGAACGCCTCAGGAATATCGCTTTCGTCGGTCCACACCATAGCGGGAAGACGACGCTGGTCGAAGCGATCCTCGCGCATACGGGAGCCATTGGGCGCCGCGGCTCCGTGAGCGACGGGACGACGGTAACCGATCACGAGCCCGAAGAGACCGCGCACCTGCAATCCACGACTGCCGCCTTCGCCCATACGAGCGCCGACGGCATCGACGTTACCATCGTCGACACGCCCGGCTTCATCGATTTTTTCGAGGAGACGAAACAAGCGCTGGCGGGCGTCGACGCTGCGGTGATCGTCGTGGAGGCGGACCCGGCGCGCATCGTGCAGATCCAAACGATCGTCGATCATCTGGAAGCGACGCGCATGCCGCACATCTTCGTTATTAACAAGCTCGACCGTCCAGGCGCCGACTTCGCCGCGACGCTTGCCGCGCTACAGCAGGCGTACGGGCGTCACGTCGTGGCGGAACAGTGGCCGATCGGCTCGGCGGAACACTTCCGCGGCTATGTGGACCTCGCTCACCTCAAGGCGTTCGAATTCGAGGCACCCGCCGGCGGAGCGATCGCCGACAAGGAGACGCCGCTACCGGCGGAGCTCGAAGAAACGGCGCGCGCGCGCCACGCGGAGCTGCTCGAGGCGATGGCCGACTTCGACGATCATCTGATGGAAGAGCTCCTCGAGGGGATCGAGCCACCGGCGGACGAGATCGATCGCGATCTGTGCGAGGAGTGCGCGCACGATCAAGTGGTTCCCGTCCTGGTGGCGTCCGGCGTTTCTGGCGCGGGCGTCCCCGCCTTGGTTCGAGCCATCGAACAGTGGTTTCCGTCACCGGCGCAGGCGCCGCATCCCGACGCAGAGGGCCGACCGATACCGTCCGATCCGGCCGCGCCCGTCATCGCGCGCGTCGTCAAGACCTCGATCCATCCGCAAAGCGGCAAGCTTTCGATCGCGCGAGTTCTTTCCGGCACGATCCGATCCGACGCGAGCCTGACCAACGCCAGCAAGAACGGTGAAAAGGTGCGGCTCGGCGGCCTGTTTCGTCTGCAGGGCAAAAAGCAAGAGCCGATTATGGAGGCGGGTCCGGGTTCCATCGTCGCGCTCGGGCGGCTGGAAACGGTCTCGACCGGCGACACGCTGACGTCGAATGGCCATAAGGTGCTGCTGCCGCGCGTTGCGGTCGCCGAGCCGGTCTTCGCCGTCGCCATCAAACCCAAGGAGCGCATCGACGAAGCGAAGATCTCGCAAATGCTCGCGCGCATCGTAGACGAAGATCCAGCGCTGCGGCTCGAACGCGCGGACGTCACGCACGAGCTGCTCCTCTTGGGCAGCGGGGAACAGCATGTCGCGATCGCCGTCGAGCGCTTGGCGCGCAAGTATAAGGTTGAGGTCGCGACGGCCGCAGCCACAATTCCGTATCAGGAGACGATCACGGCGTCCACGGAAGTGCATTCGCGCTACAAGCATCAGACGGGCGGCCACGGACAGTTCGGCGATGTCTGGCTCCGGTTCGAGCCGCGCGACCGCGGCTCGGGCGTGACATTTGAAGAGAAGATCGTCGGCGGCGTCGTGCCGCGGCAGTTCATCCCGGCGGTGGAGAAAGGCGTACGCGAGGCGTTGGCCCACGGGCCCAACGGCTACCCGGTGACCGACTTGCACGTGACGCTGTACGACGGCCAATACCACGACGTCGACTCGAGCGAACAGTCGTTCAAAACGGCAGCCGGCATGGGCGTGCGCGACGCGCTGCCCAAGTGCAACCCGGTCGTGCTCGAACCGATCGCCTCGGTGCAAGTGACGGTACCCTCGCACTACACGTCCACGGTAATTCAACAGTTAACCGGTAAGCGCGGACAAATTCTCGGAATGAATCCGGCCGAGCGGTCGGGCTTCGACGTCGTGGAGGCGTTCGTTCCGGCCGTGGAGCTATCGCGCTACATCACCGAGCTCCGCACGGCGACGCAGGGCCTTGCAACGTATAGCTGGCGTCACGAGCGTTACGATCCAGTGCCCGGCAATCGCCTCGCGCCGAAGGCGGCCGTGTGAACGCATCCCGCGCCGGCGCCGCCGCCGCGCTGGGCTTGACGCTGGCCGTTGTGGGCTGCACGAAAGTCTCCAACGGGGCGTTCGGCGAGCGCCACCAATGGACGCGGCCGGGCGTGTTACGCGTTGCCATCCAGAGCGACGTCAAAACGCTCAACCCGTTGCTCAACTCGAACACCACGGACGGGTTCGTGGAGGATCTGATGTTCGAGCCGCTGCTCGCGGCCGACGCAAAAGGCGAACCAGTGCCGATTCTCGTTACCGCCGTTCCCAGCCCGGAGAACGGCGGGATCAGCCGCGACGGTCTGACGATCACGTACCACTTGCGCCACGACGCGAAGTGGACCGACGGCCAGCCCGTTACGTCCAAAGACGTGAAGTGGTCGTGGCAAGCGATCATGAATCCGGCAAACAACATCGTTTCGAGGCACGGCTACGACTATATCGCCAGTATCGGCACGCCGGACGATTGGACGGTCGTCGTTCACCTCAAAGAGAAGTTCTCGCCGTTCGTCAACACGTTCTTCGCGATGAGCGACCAGCCGATGCCCGTCGCACCGGCGCACGTGCTGGCCAAGTATTCGGACATCAATCAAATTCCATTTAACAACGGGCCGACGGTCAGCGACGGGCCGTTCCGCTTCGCGCAATGGTCCCACGGCGATCACATCACGCTGCTGCGCAACGACGGCTTCTTCATGGGCAAACCCGGATTGGACCGCGTCGACATCCGGATCGTGCCGGACGAAAACACGAGCGTCAACCTCCTCAAGACGCACGCGATCGACTTCATCTTCCAGGCGTCTCCGGAGACGTATCCGGCGCTCAAATCGGTTCCCGACATCCGCCTCGTATTCGTGAACGTGAACGGGTACGAGCGCGTTCAGATCAACACCGCCAAGCCGTATGTGGCGGACCCGAACGTGCGCCTCGCCATCGCGTACGCAACCGACAAGACCCGCCTCGTCGACACGCTGACCTACGGTCAAATGAAGGAGGCGACGGAAGACATCCCCGATTGGCACTGGGCATTCGATTCCAACGTCCGAAGCTATCCCTACGACCCTTCCATGGCGCGGACGCTCTTACGGCGCGCCGGATGGACGCCGGGCCCCGACGGCATCCTGCGCAAGAACGGCCAGCCGCTCTCGCTCGTGCTCGTGACGAACAACTCAAACGTGACGCGGCGGCAGGCCGCCGTCGAGCTGCAGTCGATGCTGCACGCCGTGGGAATCGCGGTCGAGGTGAAGTCGTACCCTGGCGCGATTCTGTTCGCGCCGGCCGGCATGGGCGGGATTCTGCAACTGGGTAAGTACGATCTCTCGATCAACGGATGGTACGCCGGCATCGATCCCGACGACAGCTCGCAGTTCCTGTGCCGCAACTTTCCGCCCGGCGGCTATAACTATACGCGCTTCTGCAATCCCCAGATGGAAGCCGCACAAGCCGCCGCGCTCACACACTACGACCGCCCCAGTCGCAAGGCGGCCTACTGGAAAGTTCAGCAGCTGCTCGCGCGGTACAATCCGGAGATCTACTTTTGGTGGCGCCGTCAGATGGAGCCGATCAGCGTGGATTTCAAGGGCTTCGATCCCAACCCCGTCTTGGAATCCTGGAACGCCTGGCAGTGGAGCATCTAGGCCTACCGGATCTCGCGTGGCTGCGTAAGGTCATCGCCGAGCGCGCCCTCACGCGAGGCGACTACGTGCTGTCGGGAGGCGCGCACAGCGACTATTACATCGACAAGTTTCGCCTGTTCTCCGATCCGCACGTGCTGCGGCGCATCGCTCGCCTCTTCACGCCCATCATCGCGGAGGTGAATCCCGACCTCGTCGCCGGCACCGAGCTCGGCGGCGTGGTCATCGCCACCGCCGTCTCCCAGCTTTCAGGTCTTCCGTTGCTCGCGGTGCGCAAGAAGCCGAAAGCCTACGGCGCGTTCGCCAACGAGTACGTCGAGGGGCCCTATGAATCGGGCCAGCACGTCCTGTTGCTCGAGGACGTCGTCACCAACGGTCACGAGCTCCTCGCGGCCTCAGCGCGCCTGCGCGAACTTGGCTTACAGGTGACCCCTTACGCCGTGGTCAGCCGCGGACTCGCGCCGGTGCGCGCGCTGATCGCATTCTCGTTGCCGAGGGACACACCTCAAACGCATAACTAAGTCGCAGTGTCATCCTTAGCGCGGATTGTCATCCTGAGCTTGTCGAAGGATGACCTAGGGACACCGCTTGATGGGTGCCTCCAAGACGTTCGTCGGCATCCCATCAAGCGGTGTCGCTCGTTTGCTATACGGAGAAGTCCGCTCCGTCGTCTGCGAGCTCGACGGTACGATCAAACCGTTGCTTTGCGGCCGCAACGAGCTCAGGCGGTGAAAATCTCGCCGGGTAATGCGTAAGCGCTAATCGCCGCGCCCCCGCGCGTGACGCCATTTCGCCCGCCTCATACGCGTTGCAGTGACCGCGTTCGCCCTGCTCGGAGTCCAGGCCAAGCGCCGCTTCGCACAGGAAGAGATCCGCGCCGCGGGCATGCTCGACCACCGAATCGCACGGCGCGGTGTCTGCCGAATACGTAAGCGTTTTCCCGTTATGCTCCACGCGGATGGCGTACGCCGAGACGAAGTGTTGCGTGCGTGCGAACGTTATGCGCAGCTGGCCGACGAACAACGGCACGGCCGGCTCGTATTCGTGGATGACGTACGCGTCGTCGAAAAAGGAGCGGCGGCCGCCTTCGCTGATGAGCGTGCTCAACGTTGAGAGGACCTCGATTCCGCCCGGCGGCAGCCAGAGCGGCATGGGGTCCGTGCGAGTTCTCTCGCCGTATTTCAGCCCGTGGCGCAGCGCCACAAGATCGAAAAAGTGGTCCGGATGCATATGCGAGATGAGGATCGCGTCCACGGCGGCATACTCCGCGGCACACTGCAGCTTACCGGCGGCGCCGCTGCCGATGTCGAGAACGACGGCTGAGCCGGGGGCCCGAACGAGATAGCAGCTATTGGCGCCGCCCGGACGCGGCATCGCCGGACTCGACCCGACGACCTGCAGCCCTAGGCTGTCGTTCAAGGCACCGATGCCAAGACGTCCTCGGCGTGCTCGTTGACGTTCACCTTCGGCCACACTTTCGTGATTCGGCCGCCTTCGTCAAACAAGAACGTGGTCCGCGCGTTCACGCCAAACGCTTTGTAGAGTTGCGATTCCGTATCGGCCAATAGGGTGAACGGGATGGAAAATTTCTTCTTGAAGCGCTGATGCGACTCGACCGAGTCGCGGCTCACGCCCACGACCCGCGCGTTCTTCCTTTGAAACTCGGCGTACATGTCGCGGAACTGCGAGGCCTGGCTCGTGCAGCCGGGCGTGTCGTCCTTGGGGTAAAAGTACAGCACCAGGGGCGTCCCCAACAGGTCCTTCGTCGCTATCGTATTTCCGTTGTCGTCGAGCACGCTAATCGACGGCATGGAATCGCCCTCGCCAAGCATTCACTGGTCCTTTCTCGAACGGCGTCGTGTGAGCCAGGCCCCTCATTCTCCGCGATTTGCCGACACCTTTGCGGCGGCACATCCGCTCGCCCAACGGCTCATCGGCCGCCTGGCAAACGATGCGGGTGCCCGCATCTTGGAGATCGGCACCGGGAGCGGCCGAAACACGCGCGCGCTCCGGGACGCCGGTTTCTCGGTGGTTACTATAAACGACGCTCGCTTCGCATCCCCCGACGCGCCGGCCGCCGGCGCCGATTTCGCCGCCGCGATCTCCACGCACGCGTTGCTGCACGGCGATTCGGAAACGGTCGCGCACGCGACGCGCCGTATCGCGTGGGCGCTCAAACCTGGCGCTTGGCTCTACGGCACCTTCGGCTCGTCCCGCGACGCGCGCTTCGGACAGGGCCAACGAATTGACGACTGTACATTCGCGCCGCTCCAGGGCGACGAACGCGGCGTCCCGCACGTATACTTCAACGAGCGACGTCTCCGCGCGCTACTCGAACCTTACTTCGGCGTCGAATCGCTGGAGGAGCACGACGTCGATCGGGTCGCCGGCTCGTGGGCGCACCGCGAACGTCCACTCTCGGGCGCGGTCCATTGGTTCGCAACCGCGCGGCGACGCTAGCGCGCGGAAATCAACTGCTCCATCGGGCTCGACGCGTTGGCGTAGAGGCGCTTTTGCATCCGGCCGGCGAGGAACGACTGCCGGCCCGCGGTCACCGCGTGATTCATCGCCGTCGCCATCAGCACCGGATCTCGCGCGGAGGCAATGCCGGTGTTCATCAGCACGCCGCCCGCGCCCAACTCCATCGCGATGACGGCGTCCGAAGCGGCGCCGACGCCGGCATCGACGATCACCGGTACGTTCGCACGCTCGATGATGATCGCCAGCGAGTACGGATTGCACACTCCGAGCCCACTGCCGATCGGCGCGGCCAGCGGCATCACCGCGGCGCAGCCTAACTCTTCCAGTTGCTTGCACGCGACCGGGTCGTCGCCGATGTACGGTAGCACGGTGAAGCCTTGGCCGACGAGCTCCTCCGCCGCTTCCAGCGTCTGGCGAACGTCGGGATGCAGCGTCTGCTCGTCGCCGATGACTTCCAGCTTGATCAGGTCGGTTTCGAGCAGCTCGCGCGCCAGTTGCGCCGTGAGCACCGCATCCTTAGCCGTATAGCAGCCGGCGGTATTCGGCAGAATCGCATACCGCTCACGATCGATGTAGTCGAGCAGCGTCCGGCCGTTGGATTGTCCTACGCTGATGCGGCGGATCGCGACCGTCACCATAGCAGCGCCGCTCGCGGCGTGCGCCGCCTGCATCACTTCCGGAGAGGGATATTTGCCGGTGCCGACGATGAGGCGCGAGTCCAACTGGTGCCCACCCAGCGCTAAGCGGTCGTTCATGAAGTCAGCCCCCCGCCACTGCCTGGATGATCTCGATGCGGTCGCCATCTTCGATGCGAGCCGCTTCGTAGTCCGCGCGTCGTACGACCCGTTCGTTTTGCGCGACCGCGACTCCGGAGAGCCTCGACCCGATGCGTTCCAACAACTCGCGCACGGTCAAGTCTTCGGGTAGTTCTTCTATTCTGCCGTTAATCGAGGCTTTCACGCATAGGTGATTCGGCTCGCGGCCGGACGTTCCGTGCCGAACCGGCCAAGCGCAAATGGCGCGAGCGGCGCGCAGTTGCCCGTTTCGACCGCATCGGCGATCGAGCGCGCGGTCGCCGGCGCGAGCAGAATGCCGTTGCGATAGTGGCCTGTCGCCAAGAAAAAGCCCTCGAGCACGGTCGCGCCGAGCACGGGTAGACCGTCGGGGGTGCCCGGCCGCAGCCCGGCCCAACTCTCCGTTACGGTGAACGATCCGAGCGCCGGCGCTGCGTCGACCGCGGAATGCAGCAGCGCATGAATTCCCGCGGCCGTGGTGCGTTCGTCGAAGCCGCTCGGCTCGACGGTCGCGCCGATGAGGAGGCGACCATCTTCACGCGGCACGAGATACGCACCCGGCACCCAGGTCGCTCGCCGCGCGAATCCGATGGGAACGCTCAGCGCTACCATTTGCCCCTTGATGGGCTCGACGGGGGGAACGCACGCTGCCGGGACGCCTTCCAATCCCGCGGCCCAAGCGCCGCACGCATTGACCACGACGTCGCAGGCGATGAATCCGCCTCCCGTACGAACGCCAAGCACCCGGCGTGAATCGCACTCTAGCGCAATCGAATCGCTGCGCTCGATTCGCACGCCCCGCGCGTTGCAAGCGGCCACCAACGCCCGCCCGAACCGGCGGTTATCCACGAAGCCTTCTTGTCGTTTGAGCAGCGCGCCGGCCACCGACGGACTCAACCACGGTTCCGCGGCCAGCGCGCCGGCGCGGTCCAACACTTCGCACGCGACGGCGCGGGATTGTAGCGACGCGCTCTGTTGCCGCAGGTTAGCAAACTCTTCCGGCCCGAACGCCGCATACAGAACTCCCTCGAGACGCAAGTGCGGGTCCACGCCGCTCGCATCCGCAACGCGACGCACGAATGCAGGGTACTCACGCAGCGACGCTTCACAGAGCGTCAGCAGCGCGTCGTTCGTGATGCGCTCGGTGTAGGGCGCAAGCATCCCCGCGCCGGCCCAGGACGCCGCGCGAGCGGGTTCCGCTCGGTCGAACACGCGGACGGCCGCGCCGCGCTCCGCAAGCTCGAATGCGAGCGAAAGGCCGATCAGCCCCGCACCGATCACTACGACGTCTCCACTACGTTCGCGCATCAAACGCTCGCGATGCTTTGGAGCTACATCCCCGTGTAGACTGGTCCTTCGCCGCCCTGCGGGGGCACCCACGTGATGATCTGATACGGATCGGCGATGTCGCAAGTCTTGCAGTGAACGCAGTTCGTGAAGTTGATCTGCAGCCGGCCTTCGAAGCGCCCATTCGCGGGCGCGAACATCGGCTCGTAGACGGCCGCCGGACAAAAGTATCGGCATGGATTGCCGTACTCGACCGTGCAGCGATCGCGGCAAATGTTGGTGTCGGAGACGATCAGGTGGGACGGTTGGTTCTCTTCGTGCATCGTCCCGCTGTTGTAGACGTCGGTGAGCTTGTCGAACGTCAGCACGTTATCGATCGTGGCGCGCGGCGTCGGCGGGGGCGCCCAGCCCTTCTTTTCCATTCGCTCGTATCCCGGTTCGCCCTTGAGCCGGTCGATGAAGCCGAACCCCGCGCCTCCCGTCAACGTCGAAAGACCTGCATTGAGCAGTCCGCGGAACAATCCGCGCTCGAAGCCTTGATGGAAATTGCGCGCGGTGCGCAGCTCCGCATACGCCCACGACTCGCGAAAGCGCCGTTCGTAAGCGCCCAGCGTCGCTCCATCGAAACGCTCCGCAGCCAAGGCGTCCCAGATCGTCTCCGCGGCGAGCATCCCGGATTTCATGCCCAGATGGATGCCCTTCAGACGCATCCCGTTGAGAAAGCCGGCGGAGTCGCCGATCAGCATCAAGCCGTCGCTGGCGAGTTGCGGCATGGCAAACAGACCGCCTTCCGGAATCGCCTTCGCGCCGTACCGAATGAGCGTCGCGCCCTGCAACAGCGATCGAATCGCGGGATGTTCCTTGAAACGCTGCAGCTCGTTATGCGGGTCCGTCGTCGGATTCTTGTAGTCGAGCCCCGTGACGAAGCCGATGTCGAGCACATTGTCTCGCATGCCGTAAATGAAGCCGCCGCCGAAGGTTTCCCCGGGCAGCGGATATCCGAGCGTATGCACGACGGCGCCGGCCTTGAAGCGGTCGTCGGGCAGCTGCCAGAGCTCCTTCACGCCGGCGGCATAGACTTGCGGTTCCCGCCCCGCCTCTAAGGGCAATCGCTTCATCGCCTGTTTGGCGAGCGTT
>JAFAQW010000149.1 GCA_019245995.1 Vulcanimicrobiota bacterium
GCTCCCGCGCCAGGCCCACGATAGAAAGCGCGTCCGGGCGATTCGCGGTGATCTCTACCTCAAGTACGTCGTCGCTCAGGCCGAGCAGTTCGACGACGTCGCCGCCCGGTTTCCCCTCCGCATCGAACTGCAAGATGCCATCTTCAAACCACTCGGCGGGCAATGCCAACTCGTCGGCTGAGATCAGCATGCCTTCGGAGACGATTCCCCGCATTGAACGCCGTTCGATGCGCAGCGCCGGCAACTGCGCGCCGATGGTCGCAACCGCGATGCTCTGCCCCGCCGCAACGTTAGTTGCGGCGGTTGCGATCGTTAGCGGCGTGCCGGTACCGACCTCGACGCGCGCCACCGCAAGGCGGTCGGCATTGGGATGCTTTTCCAGTTCGAGAATTCGGCCTGCGACGACGCCCCCGATTCGCGGCCGGCGCTCGATCTGTTCCACCGGAAAACCGAGCATCGCGAGCCGGCTCGCGACTTCCGACGAATCGCGCGGCAAGGCGACAAACGCCCGCAACCAACTGATCGGTACGCGCACCTACGCCAAATCGTCCTGGTTCAACGTAACTGAGCGAGAAAATCGGGGTCGCTGTTGACAAAGCGGCGGATGTCGTCCACTTCGTAAAGCGCCAGGCCGAGGCGCTCCACGCCGAATCCGAATGCCCAGCCCGAGTATTTATCGGGGTCGTACTTCACCTCGAGCAGGACGTTGGGGTGCACCATTCCAGCGCCGCCGAGCTCGATCCATCCCGACCCGCCGCACATGGCGCATCGCGCGTTTTCGGCGACGTGTCCCGTACCGCCGCATTTCGGACAGGTCGTGTCCACTTCCGCGCTCGGCTCCGTAAAGGGAAAATAGGAGGGACGAAAACGCACGCTTTGCTGTGGTCCAAATATTTCGCGGCAGAGGTGTTCCAACGTTCCCTTGAGGTGGCCGAAGTGGATGCCCTCCGCCACGAGCAAGCCTTCAATTTGATGAAAGGCGTAGAGATGACGAGCGTCTGTCGCGTCGCGCCGATAGCATTTGCCCGGCGCAACGATGGCGACCGGCGGCGGATAGCGCTGCATCGTCCTCACTTGAATCGGCGATGTGTGTGGCCGCAGTACTATTCCGCCGTTCAACCAGAACGAATCGAAGTTCTCGCGCGCGGGGTGGTCGTCCGGAATGTTGAGGGCATCGAAGTTGTAGTACTCCGGCTCGGCCTCGGGGCCAAGAACGACCGCGAATCCATGGCGCGTGAAGTAGTCGCACGTCCGCTCGATGATGCGGCGGACCGGGTGAATCGAGCCCAAACCGCAGGACGGCGCGGGGAACGTGACGTCAATGGACTGCGCCAACTCCGTTTCGAGCGCGCGCGACCGTAGCGCACCGGCCGCGTCCTCTAAGAGCGCCTCCATGTCCGCCACCACGTCGTTGATCGCTTTTCCGGCTTCACGGCGCTCGTCCGGGGGAAGCGTGCCGATCGTACGGCGGAGCTGCGTCACCTCGCCGTTTCTCCCCAGATAATGGACGCGCAGCGCCTCGAGCTCTCGTTCCCCGGTGACGGCCGCCGCCGCGGCCGCAAAACGCTCCTGGAGCCGCCCCAGGGATTCCGTTAGGCCCGCCACTGCTGCTTGCAAAGGAAAACGCCCGGTCTCTTCATTCTACCGGGCGCTTCGAGAGTCGGCCGAGAAACTTTTTTGCGCCGACAGCCTGCAACGTTACGTCGCGGTTGGCGCCGCGTGAAGCCTCCGATACGCCAGGTAGACATCGATGGAACCCGTTTGGGCGAAGAGCTTCCAAAAGAGATTGGACGTTGCCATTGCGCTTACAGTCTCTCCTTGTCCAGGCGGTCGGCTCTGAGGCCCACGTCGCGGGATGGGCTTCAGTATACCATGCGACTTTTAGCACCGGTAGTCTTGACTTTTGCGGGCAATTCGTTCCCGCACGCAGCGAAAAGGGCAATCGATCCTGCGACCCCGGCGCTCAGACTTTCGACCCGCGAGCGCATCGGAATCCCGACCAAATCGGCGCAGGCTGCCTGCCAGTTGCCTAGGCCGTGACGCTCGTTCCCGACCACGACCGCGAGCGGACGTCCCCATTCTTGCTCGGCGATTTGACGCCCCGTGGCGCACAAACCGACGACGTGGACGCTGGCCGCGCGCGCGGCGTCGCTGAAGGCACGGGAATCGGTCACGGAAAGGGGCAACCGGAAGGTTGCGCCCATGGAGCCCCGCACGACTTTGGGGTGGTATGGATCCACGCCAATACTGCCGACCACGACGCCGTCGCAACCGAAGGCATCCGCCGAGCGAAGCAGGGTACCGGCGTTCGCCGGGTCGTTGAGGTCCGCAAGCACCAGGACGAACCCGGCCGGCCCCAACAGCTCAGCCAGCCCGCGCATGCGGGTCGGCCCGACCGCGAGGACGCCCGTCGCCGTGGTGAGCGCCGAGATTCGTTCCGCGCTGTCCGGCGAAACGATGAAGGTTGCAACGCCCCCGCCCTCCAGTTCGCGAACCAGGCCGATGGAAGCGTAGGACTCCTGCGTCGCATAGAGTTCTTCGATCGGAAAACCCGCGTCCGCCGCTTCTTGCAGCAGCGTCGTGCCCTCAAAGCAGAATCGCCGTTGTTCGCGTCGGCCCTTAACGGTTTGGAGGGCGCGCACCGCCATCAGCCGGTCGGAGTGGCGCCCCAGCGTAACCGGCACGCCTCAGCTCCGCACGCGAGCGATCCACGATCGCAGAGCGATCATGACGAGACCGGCAAAAAGCGCCGCCAAACAGATCGCGATCTTGTCGTTGAAGTGATGCGGCACCAGCGTCCGCACGAAGAGATAAACGAAAGCGACGAAGATCAAAAGAAACAGCGCGAGCCAACCGATCTCGCTCGAGATCGTCGAGGACGACCGTGCCATGCGCGAATGAGTACGAGGCAGCGGCAAGCCGTTCCGCCAAGTCGGCGATGATGGAGGAGCCGCCGCGAATCGTCGGCACGAGCCGTTGCTTTGCCGGGCGCGTCTTCAACGTGCGCAGCGACACCCTCGCCTTTTCCGACGGCGCCGAACACCGCATTGACGTCGTGGAGCACGGTCTTTCGGTTGCGATCGTCGCGACGCCCAGCCCGCGGGAGATCGTATTAGTGCGCCAGTACCGTCATGCGGCCCGCGAGTGCGTCTGGGAGATTCCGGCCGGGGGAGCCGGCCCGAACGAAGCGCCGGCCGATGCGGCGGCGCGCGAGCTTCGCGAAGAGACGGGATTTTCCGCGGCGCGCGTTGCGCCGATCGGTCTGATCTGGACGACCCCGGGATTTTGCGATGAAGCGATGCAGTTTTTTCATGCCGACGGCCTTACGGCGGGCGCGCAAACGCTCGATGCCGACGAACGAATCGATATCGGAATTTTTGACGTAGAGGCGGCATGGCGCCTGGTCGCTGCCCGGACGGCAGACGCCAAAACGATTTTGGCGCTGTTTTGGCTGCAGGGTGGGCGCCACGAATTTGGAAGAACCGTTCGTCGATAGTTCACGACGGCGGAGGGCTTCTACCCCGTTGCTACCGCCGTAGGAATCGGCCTTGGAGGTTGACGTGGAGATACCGAGCGACATTGACGGCGTATTGAAGCGCTTGTTGGAGCATGACTCGGACGTCACGGCGCAATCGGTCTTGGCGCCCGAAGACGAAGCATACTTGGGTTCGTTGATCGCCGCCGTCCGTTTGGGCCGCCGCGCGGTACTGATCGTCGAAGATCACGACGAACGGTTACGCTATATGTTCAGCAATGCCACGCGAGCGGAAGCCGTCACGATGTTGGGCAAGGTCGTCGAGGCCACCGGACGCCGGCTGGCCGACGGGGAGGAGTAGCTCCGCTACTTCGTCGCCGCCTCTTTGGCCATGCTTAAGAGCATGCCGAATGCTTTCTGATCCGTTACGGCAAGATCGGCGAGTGCCTTGCGGTTCAACGTCACGCCGGATTTTTTCAATCCGTGCATGAACACGGAATAGGACAGGCCCTCGCGACGAACGGCCGCATTGATGCGGCTAATCCATAGCGTCCGAAAGTCGCGCTTGCGAACGCGGCGATCGCGAAACGCATAGGCCAGCGACTTCAACAGCGCCTCGTTGGCGACGCGGTAGTTGCGCCGGCGCGCCGCTCGAAATCCCTTGGCGAGTTTCATGACCTTTCGGCGGTGCTTGATGCCACCGACGCCGCGTTTGATGCGTGCCATCTCTAGAAGGAGCCTTTCTTAAACGAGATAGGGAATCGTCGGCGCCAAGCGCTTGAGGTCACCCTTCGCCGT
>JAFAQW010000115.1 GCA_019245995.1 Vulcanimicrobiota bacterium
AGATTTCTCGACGGTCGACGGGATACGCGTGCGAATCGCCGTGCATTCCGGCACGGCGGAGGCACAAAATGGTGACTACCTTGGCGGGACGCTCAACCGCGTCGCACGCCTCCTCGCGATCGGACATGGTGGCCAAGTCTTGATCTCCAGTGCCGCCGCCGAGCTACTGAAGGAAGCCGCGTCGGGCGGCGTGGCGCTGCGCGATTTGGGCATTCATCGTCTCAAGGACTTGAGCCGCCCCGAACGCATCTTTCAACTGGTCGCGCCCGATCTCGGCGACGAGTTTCCGGCATTGCGCTCGTTGGAGCTTCAGGACAACTTGCCGCAGCAGCTCACATCCTTCGTCGGACGCCATGCCGAAGTCGCGGAGATCAGATCGCTGTTGAAGCGGCATCGGCTCGTCACGCTCCTCGGCGCCGGCGGGGTCGGAAAGACGCGGTGCGCGATCGCCGCGTGCGCCGATCCGCCGGAGCAGTTCGACGACGGCATATGGTTCGTCGAGCTCGCCTCCATTTCCGATTCGTCGCTGATCCCGACGGCGATCGCGAAGGCTTTGCGAATGCGCGACGAGTCCGGCCGCCCGGTGCTCGATGCCCTGCTCGAATACCTCAAAGGGCGTCGGCTGCTGCTGATCGTGGACAACTGCGAACACGTCATCGAGGAAGCGCGCCGCGTCGTCGCGGCGATTTTGCGCGGCGGCTCCTCGGTCAGCGTCCTCGCGACAAGCCGGGAAAACCTCAACGTCGCCGGCGAGCGCGCCGTGCGGCTTCCGCCGTTGACCGAGTCGGACTCGGTCGCGCTGTTCACCGAACGCGCACGGGCGGCGGACTCGCGGTTCGAGCTCAGCGACGGCAACGCGCCGTTCGTTGCAGATATTGCGGCGCGTCTCGACGGCATACCGCTCGCGATCGAGCTAGCGGCGGCGCGCGTCAAAATGCTTTCGCCCCAACAGATCGCGCAGCGGCTCGACGAGCGATTGCGCATCCTAACGGGCGGGGATCGTGACGGCTTTTCGCGTCATCGCACGATGCGCGCATTGATCGATTGGAGCCACGAGCTACTCAGCGATCGCGAGCGAACGCTGTTTCGGCGGCTCGCGGTCTTCGCCGGCGGTTGGACCCTCGCCGGCGCGGCGGCGGTCTGTGGCGACGACGATGCGTGCGACGACTTGGAGACCCTCGATACGCTGTCCTCGCTCGCCGACAAATCCTTGATCGTCGCGGACCCGGCCGGTGACGACTTTCGCTATCGTATGTTGCATGCGATTCGCGAATACGCGCGCGAGCGTTTGTCGGAAGCCGGCGAAGCGGAGGCGACCGCGCGGCGGCACGCGCGTTTCTACGCCGATTACCTGCAAGGCTGCGCGTCGCTGATCGACTCGCTCGACGACGCGACGTGGGCGCAACGCACGAACGCCGAGTTGGATAATATCCGGGCCGTCGTCGAGTGGACGCTGTTTGCCGCTCACGAACCGCAGACCGGTTGTCGCGCGGTGGCGGCCATCGAATGGCCGCAACGGCTCACGACGCCGCATGAGGCGTTGCGCTGGTTCGAAGCGGCCGCGCGTTCTGCGCCATCCGTGGACGATCGGCTTGCCGTCGCGCGTATTCTACGACATTGCGCGGTGCTCCAGCGGCTCGTGGGGCGCCCTATCGCGGAATGCGAGCGGACCGCGCGCAGCGCCGTTGAGGCCGCGCTGGCCGCGACTGATTGCAACGAGCGCGCGCTGGCCTTTGCGACGCTGGGCGCCATGTACCGCGACGGCGCGCGCTTCGACGACGCGGAGCGCGCCTTCGCTCGAGCGTACGAATCGCCGGAGCGGCTGTCACGCGCGACGACGAACGTGATCTTGCGCATGTGGGCCGTGATGAATTTGCAACGCGGGCAGATCGAGTTGGCGCGCCGCCGTTTTTCGGAAGTGTCCCGCCTCGAGCGGCCTGGCAGCGAGGCGCATGCGAGCGCTCTCCTTAATTTAGGTGAGCTGAATTTTGCCGCCGGCGATCTTGCGGCGGCGCGCGAGGCGGCAATCGCCGCCAAAGAAACGTATGCGCGGCTCGGTTCGGTGTACTTGGTGCTCGTGCTTTCCAACATCGCGGCCTACGCGATGGCGGCCGACGACCTTACGGCGGCACGCGCCGCCTTATGGGAGGCGCTTCACCTCCCACAAACGACGCGCTCGCTATGGATGACGACGGTTCTGGAGCACCACGCCCTCCTTGCCGCACTGCAAGCCGATTTGGAACGTGCGGTGCGGCTTGCAGGCTTCACCAATGCGCGTTCCCGTTCGCGTGGCGACGCACGCGAGCACACCGAGCGACGCGGATACGAGCGCCTCGTCCTCATCCTGCAATCGGCGTATTCCTCCGACGACCTCGCGAGCGCGATGGCGGAGGGCGCCGCGCTGACGGAAGAGCAGGCGCTCGCTATCGCGGCGGCGATACACGAAAAGCAGAGCGACGAAGCGTCGCTAAAGGAGACGCAGTAGCATGTCCGACGCGAAGGCAGACGCCACCAATGCACTCGAGGCTCATGCTCGGTCCATCGACGATCTGCATCAGAAGCTCGCGCGATTGCCCGGTTGCGATCAAGACCGGCTCGCCCGAGCGGTAGACAAATACAAGGACGCGCACCGGGCATTTCACGACGACGCGCTGGGGTGCGTCGGCTTCTGATCGCTTAGCCGGCAGCCCGAAGCGTCGTTTGGATGGCCGTGCCGATGGGCACGCCGAGCCCCGTACAGGCGTTCCACCCGGCGCCGCTGCGGTACACGCCGTTGCCTCCGGACGTGACGTCGCGGAATAGCTGCGCCGCATTGCCGTAGAGCAGGGGGGCAAAGAACCCGATCGGCGTGCCGAGCGACGCGTTGAGACGCGCCGCCAACGCCGACCACATCGGTGCAACCGCGCTCGTGCCGCCCGCGGCCAAGCTCGTGCTTTCGAACACGATCGGGTATCCCGGCATCGCGTTTCCTGCGACGTCCGGCACGCCGCGCCCGCGCGCGGCTCCGTACGCATCGGCCGCCGCATCCACGCCGATCTGCCATTGGGGCAACTGGAAGCGCTCGCTGAATCCGCCGCCCGTCTTCTCCCACGCGATCTCGTCGGTTTCAGCCGTATCGGTCCCGATTTGGGTCCCTCCGCACGCGTGCGCAAATGGGCTCGAGGCGGGGGCGAGCACGTGTGGCGTGCCGTCGTCGTTTTCGGCACCGTTATCCCCCGATGCGCAAAAGACGCTCACGCCCAACAGAGCCGCGGCGGTAAAAAGTTCGTTCAGGATCGTCAAGGCGGCCGGCGTCCAGAGGTATTCCGGAAAGCCGAAGCTGATGGATAGTATCGACGCGCGGTTTTCCTCGTCGAAGAGCGCGGTTCGGATCGCGTCGAGCACGCCGCGCTCGTCGTCGGGCGCCGCGTAGACGACGATGCGCGCGCCGGGCGCCAGCGCCGCAACGATTTGCGTGTCGATCGCGGATTCAACGTCCTTCGCCGTTTCGATGCCGTGCGTCAACTCCGCATTATCCACGCGTTTGATCGTGGGAAGCGTTACCGGGATGCCGTGAAGCTGAGCCGACTTCGCAAAGTCGTCGGCTTTGAAGGTTCCACGCAACTGCAAGATCGCGACCGTCTGCCCCGAAGCATCGGAATCGGGGAACGCGTATCGGCTTTGGACGTCCTCGATCGAGAGCGGCGCCGTGTGACCGTGAAGCGAACCGATCGCGTGCGAGCGCGGCCACTGATGGATTCCAAACACTCCGCGCAATATCGCGGCGATCTCCGGCGGGGCATGGAGAGCGTCCGAACGGTGCCTGAAGCGTCGGGCGTCGTCGAGCTGATAGATCGCGGCCGTCGCCCCGAACGCCGCAACGCAATTGTCGATCGTCCCGTGCAGAACCACCGAACGCCAATGCGTGTCGACGATCTCGAGCCCGAACTTCTTGCAATAGGCCTCCACCTGCGCGACGTCGCCGGCATCGAACGTCGTAGCGTCGCGAAGTTTCGCGCGGTCAGCATACGCGCGCTTGGACGGGACGGTGGCGCCCAGCGCCGCGGCGCGGGCGGCGTCGAGCTCGCCCCCCGCTTTCGGACGTAGCCACGCCGTAAGCAGCATGTCACCCGCGCCAAGAGAACCGGCGGGCGACGCTCCGGGCCACGTGCCCCGGTGCGTGTCGGCGATCGGAACCCGGTGCGGCGCGTCCATCCGCAGAAGTCCTTCACCATGAAAGGGCCGCTCGCTCTTGCCGCCGGCGCGGCGCCGTTCGCTTTGCTCGTGGCCTGTGCGGCCGGGACACTCCCCGGTAAGGGCCCCGGGGCCGTTTCGGCCCTTACGGAGTTCCCCACCGCGGCGGCGCGGCCGCGGGAGTTGCTCTACGTCGCGGGCGGATCGGCCCGTACGCGGCACCCGTACATCGAGGTCTTCAACGCTCAAGACACCTCGCCGACGCCGGCCCCGCTGTACACGATCGCTCCGACGGGCGACGGCGCCTATGGTTCGTTTGCCGTGGACGCCGCCGGTAATCTGTACGCAATGAACTACTATCAGAACGGCGCCACCCTCTTGGTCTTTCCGTCGGGAAAGACGAAGGCCGCCGTTACGTGCCTGCTGGATACGATGCCGAGCAACGTCTATTTGGCCAACAACACGCTGTACGTTTCGACGTACGTCTACACGATCGAGGAGTACTCGCTCCCGATTCATGCGGGCCGCATCTGCCCAAAGCCGGCGAGGGTGCTCACCGATTCGCGCGCGAAGCTACGAGGCGGGGGGCTGTTCGCGCTCGCGGTAGACCCGAAAGATAACGTCTTCGACGTTTGGTCCCGCCGGCCGGGCAGCGGTTACGCGATCGACGTGTTCGCGCGGGGCTCGAAGAACCCGCGCCAGTACGTTGAGCTGCCACGGACGTCGGGGTACGCCATGCTGTCGGACGGCGTGGGCAATCTGATCACGAACGTCGGACACGCGGGAAGAAGCACCAACGCGATCGCCGTCTTCCCGAGCGGCTCGCGGGACCCGAACGTGTTCGACGTCATCGCGCAAGGTCTGTAGCTGGGCTTCGCCATCGGCGGCGGCGACACCGAACACTTTGCGTTGCGC